>NZ_JBJHHE010000005.1:0-164238 GCF_056378755.1 Thermanaeromonas sp. DSM 22490 | reverse complement strand
GTTTAAACATCACCTATTATTTATCTCGTGTTTTCGACTGCAATTAGCCTTGATTTAAGGGGTTTATCACATCACTTTTAGATCAAACATTATAACAGTATCCCTCCTGGTAATTGCACCTTCAGCAATATCTGGAAAATAATATAAATAATGCCTACTGCCACTGCGCTAACCGGAATAATTATCCTGAAGTTTTTCACTCCCAACAACCATACCATAAATCCCATAAAGGTCAGGCTGGCAATGATATAGCCAAGGAAACTCAGGGATAGATAATAAATAAACATCGCTACCAGAAAAATAAAAAACTCGCTTTTGAACTCCAAGGTAGCTTCTAGTTTGTCAGAATTACGAAAGCCTTTATAGATGAGGATAAGTCCGCAAAGGATCAAACCAACAGCCAGAATATTGGGAAATACATTTGGACCTATAATATCTTGTGCCGACTCGCCGTAGCCTTTAAAATTTGTAGAATCCCAAAGGGTAATAGCGGCAATAATAAAGCATACGATAGCAAGAAAATATTTGTCATTATACCTTATCTTTAACAATTTCTCCCCTCCATCCACGTGTTGTAAGAGGGTGGGGGGCACCCTGCCCCCCGTTAAAATATCTACCTCTACCAGCCCATAATTTGCTTAACCTTTTTCTCATCTTCTTCCAGAAACTTCTGATATTCTTCCGGTCCCATGTATTTAACCGGTAAACCTACTTCGGCCATTTTCTTTATATGTTCCGGATTTTCAATTCCCTCTTTAAACGCTTTGGCCAGAATATCAATAATCTCTTTAGGCGTTCCTTTGGGAGCGGCAATACCCCTGGCAGAGTAAGAAGCAACGTTTATACCCAGTTCTTTAAGTGTAGGAACGTCGGGCAAATCTTTAGCCCGCTCATTATCCATCAGGGCCAAGACCCTAATATCTCCAGCCTTTGACGGTCCAAGAACCTCACCAAGATTACCGAATAAAACATCTACATGCCCACCCATGACGGCCGTGAGGTTGTCGGCGAAGCCCTTGCTATGAATCACATTGAATTTTGCGCCTGTAACCCTTTCAATCTGGATGGCAGCCAGATGATCATCGCTACCTACACCAGTGGAAGTTACGGTTATTTTTCCTGGATTCTTCCTGGCGGCCTCAATGATATCCTTAACATCTTTGTAGGGACTGTCCTTACGAACGGCAATTGCCCCCGGGTCCAGTACATGGTTAGCTATGGGCACAAAATCCTGCAACTTATGTGGATTCTTCAAGCTGGGATCCAGGTATCCCGTCATAAAATTGGGCGTATTGATGTAACCAATAGTGTACCCATCCGGTTTAGCCGAGGCCAGCTCGCTCCAGCAAACCCAGCCGCCCCCGCCAGGTTTGTTAACTATCACGATAGGTTTACCTAAAATTTTTTCAACATAAGGCATCAAAATTCGTGCACCTACATCAGTTCCACCACCTGCAGCATAGGCGATCATAAGGGTTATGTTACGATTGGGATAATCGATCTTCTTCGATTCTTTCTTGTCTGCAGACCCAGATTCAGGTGTAGATTTTGAGCACCCTGTTAGCAAAGTAGCTACTAGTAAAGCTATTATTACGCCCAGGTAAATTAATCTTTTGTTCATTTCCCATCTCCCCTTTTGCAAATTCATTTTTCCAGTTCAACTCCCAATAGTTTTAGCGGAAACTAATTACCTTTTTCTCACCCCTTTCCCAGAAGGATTCTCAAAAAATGTCCGCTTTAAGCCGTATAGGTCTAACATGAATGCATCCACTTCGCCTCAGCGTTGGAGGAGACCCCTTACCCCAAACCATCTTTGGAGGCAGCCATACCTACCGCCAAAGGCATAATAATGGGTGCTTCCCTGTTCGCAATCGTTTTTGCCATTATGTTTTCCTTAGCAAGTCCTGTGCCATTGCTTCATGTTATTATAGTTGTTTATTGCTTGCGTTAATCCAGCATTATTCATTCTCGCCATTTCTTAATCATTTCTCACTGAATTTTTCATGGCCTTAGAATTCTAACAATTACTGAGGTATTCCTTAATCTTATCAATAATTATGGTTTCCCTAACTTTTCCAGTACTCCGCGATATTCTTTAAGAACTACGTTTCCATGGCGTAAACGTGAATTACATATTATCAGCTCATCGCTAAATGTCTACGAAAAAACAAAAAGGTCCCGCTAAAATCCGGAAGCTTTAACTCGATTGGTAGAGCTAAAAGAAGTCGAATTGCTGACTTCTTAAACATGCCATTTGGGGGAAGCGTTCTTGCGCTGACGTCCGCTAACGTAAAACGCGGTAATTTCAAGGTATGGTCGTGCCGATAGTCCCGGACCGAATGGCGCAGGCCCTGCTTGTTCAGAAGAGACGAAGCTGCTGCGGCGCACCGGCGCCTTTCCCCTGTCCCCTCCGTCGCTTGGGAGTCCGGATCCAGGCCCCTTCAGGGACGGACGACCCCTCGCCTCCCTCTCCCCCTCCTTCGGTAGCAGAGGGAGCAGCACCTCCCACCACGGCCAGGACCTACTCCTTCGGCCCCACGAACTGCCAAGTGACCGGCTTGCCCTCTTCCCGGAGGTTATATTATAGTACTCCGCCATCGTGCTGAGGCCGCTTCTCTCCGCGGCCTCAGCTACCGCCGGGTTGCCGGTATAGAGCGCCCAAAGCTCACCCCCCAGGTGCCAAACCACGGTCTTGCTGGCGGACAGAGTAGACACCTCCGACCGAAAACTAACGCCAGGTTATCGTGGCATTTTTTGCATTCTCCTCAGCCCGGCTAATACTGGCAGTTGACGATAGATCTTTAGCCCCCTAAGCAGTTTGGAAAATCGCCGTGTAGAAGTGCCTTTCGGTTCTAGTGCCCAGAATCTGCCCGCCACAGGCAGGAAGATGGTAGAAACTTGTAGAATAAACATAGTTTCAAAAGGGGCGAATTATGTCCGCAGGCCGCAACGAACTCCTGCTCCCCCGCGAGGTGACCGCTATCTTTCGGGTCACCAAGCGCACCCTGTGGAACTGGGAACATAAAGGCGTCTTGATCCCCGTTCGCCTGCCCACGGGGCAGAAACGGTACAGAAGAGAGGATGTGGAGGCGTTGCTGCAGGCTTCAGTGGGAAAGGGGAGGCTGCCGGAGAAAACCTGAGGAGGCGAGGTAAAGCATGTGGCGAAATATCAGGTTTCTGACGACGACCGCCCTGCTTTTGGCTTTGACCGTGGCGGTCCAGGTGGTCGGACTACCGCAGCCGGTGACAGGTCCGCTGGTAAATGCGATGCTGGTCCTGGCCACTTTAACCGTAGGCATCGCCGGCGGAGTTTTCATAGGTGCATTGACACCATGGGTCGCCCTCATAAGGGGCATCCTGCCCCCGCTCGCCCAATCCATGACGCCGTTTATAATGATAGCCAACGCCACATTAGTAATAGTCTTCGGCCTGCTGGCAAGGCTTAGCCCCTGGCTTGCCGTCCTTGTTGCGGCTTTGTGCAAGTACGGAGTTTTCGTATTGGTCCTGAAGTTTATTTTGGTTTTGCCTCCCAAACTGGCGCAGGCTTTCCAGGTCCCTCAATTGCTTACGGCCCTAGCGGGAGGGGTTATAGCGATTCTTGTACATAAAGCCCTGCCCGAACGATACAAGAGGCCGTTGTAGTTAACATCGCCGTCCCTACGACCAACAAGGGAGCTAAATAGCGCAGGATCCTCAGCTCATTAGTAACGATGTGATGATTGTGTCGTTAATAAGGAGGGAGACCGTGCAGAGCAGCTGCTCTTTTCGCAGCACCGCTTCTTTCGGCAAGCGGCATGAGTACGTTGTTATAGCTGAACTGCTCCGCCGGGGCTTCGACGTCTACCAGACGCTCGTGGATGACCAGGGTATCGACTACGTGATTCGGCAAGAAAGGAAAGGCGAACCAAAGAGGGCAAGCTAGTACGTTATGGATTTGCGCAACCGCAGTTTATGCAAAAACACCGACATCTCACCTCATTTTACCTTGCGGCCAAGAGGCACCCCGAACTTAAGAGACGATACGAGCAGCTGCTTGCCGAGCGAGAAGCGCTCCGGCAAAGCGGGCGTAATGACCTGCTGGCGAAGTTGGAAAAGGAGTTGAGCAATTATCGCCGGGAAATTCGTGCGGCTGAATCTCATGTTATCGAAGAGGCGGAAGTGGTGGGTACTACATTGTCCAAAGCAGTGGTAGACGAAGCGGTGTTCTTACACCGGTGGGACACGGGGATTTTGGATGAAGCGAGTATGGCGTACATACCTCACGTGGCTCACGCGGCGAGCCTAGCGGCCAACCGTATTGTGGTAGTAGGCGATTTTCGCCAGCTGGCTCCCATAGCCCTGGTACCGGGCGCTCCAGTAGACCGGTGGTTGCGGCGCGATGTTTTTGACGAAGCCGGAATAGTTGGTGCCGTTGAACAACGTGAACCTCATCCTTGTATGACTATGCTGGATGTGCAGCATCGTATGCATCCGCGTATAGCGGGCTTTGCCAGCGTACGTTTTTATGGCGGTCAATTAAGAGATGCTCCTGGTATGGCGGAAAACGTGGCTTACATAGTTGATAGTGATCCTTTTCCGAAAGAACCACTTATATTGCTTGACTTATCCCAACTCGCCATCAGTAGCGTGATCCAGCCGGATAATTCGCGATTTAGCCTTATTTCCGCTCTGGCCTGTGTAACCCTAGCCTCAGGTGCTCCAGCCAAGACTAGTATCGCCATTATAACCCCCTACGTTGCACAGGCACGTCTACTCCGAGCACTGATCAGTGATCTTTTCCCTAGGGAAGGAGACTCACCATTAAGTCGTTGCCGTGCATCTACCGTGCATAGGTTCCAAGGGTCGCAGGCTGACCTAGTAATCTTAGACTTGGTAGCTTTCCACCATAACTCAGGTGTCGCCATCGGCTACGCCAGCCCCTGGGGCACAGATCCAGGGCGGTATACCCACAATCCAAGCCACCGTCACCTCCTTCTCCGACGACGACACCGTGCACGTGAAGTTGAACGGCCGCGACGAGCGGGTGCGGATGATCGGCGTCAACTGCCCGGAGCTGAGCCACCACGACCTGGGCATAAAGGAGGAGCCCTACGGCCGAGAAGCGAAGGTGTACACCGAAAAGCAGCTCTCAGGGAAAAAGGTCTGGCTGGAGTTCGACGTCCAGGAGAGGGACAACTACGGCCGCATGCTGGCCTACGTGTGGCTGGAGCCGCCCTTCTCTGCTTTCAAAGAAGCAGTCCGGGCGAAGGTGTTCAACGCCCGACTTCTACTCGCCCTAGAAAAAAGGTGGGCGATACAGAAGGTATTTGCTCCCCACGGTGATCCGGCTACCTACTGCCGCCAGTTTTTTGAAATCGACTACCAGGTGAGCGAGAGCAAAATTACGGTTAAGGACGCTTGGGGTTGGCACCAGGTTGTGCCCTAAGATTTTCCTCAGTAAAAAGGGAGGGCTAAAGCGAGGGAACACGATGAGGAAAATCGATTATTACGAAATTCTTCAAGTTAGTCCTAATGCGAGCAGGGAAGTAATAGATGCCGCCTACAGGCGCCTGGCGAAGATATACCACCCTGACGCGGGTGGTGACGAGGAAATGATGAAGATGTTAAACGAGGCATATAGGGTACTAAAGGACCCTCTGTTGAGGAAGCAGTATGATGCCTCTAGGACCTCTCAGACATCAAACCATCAAAACGACCGCGGAGGGGATTCCGCCAAACCTCCTTCAAAGGAAGATGCTCAATACAAAGCTAGTGCTGGTAGCCATAACACCAGGACGGGGGCTACCGGCAGGCGAAGGTTCGGTACCATCATGGTCGCGGTTATTGTTTCCGTTGTCGCTTTTGCATTCGCGTCGTGCCTGAAAAGCGGAAAACCTCGAGAGCTAGAGCCCGTGCGGACAATCCCAGGGGAAAGTAACGCGCCGAAAGTGGCAACGATCGAGCCCGTTGCCTCGCCGGTTAAGGCGGTGAATACGCTTGAATATTTCCCCTTGGATACGATGCATAGCTTAACCGTAACCACGACCCGTTTGGGTTCCCTTCAGGCGACCCGCTTGCAGCACTACTTGGGAAAGCAGGTTCTAGAAGGCAGGGAGGTTTACGTTGTCGCGGAGGCTTATGTCTCCAATGACAAGATTGGCGATTTCGAGTACACCCTATACTCAATGAACGAAAACCAGGATATTTATTGGGTAGGGCAAGCAAGGGCCAACAAGGTTAAATGGGAGCGTCAAACCAGACTGATTCTTCCTGGAAGAATGGAAATCGCCCGGGAGTACGTCTTGCGAGCGGTGGAGGTCGAGGACGTTCTTTCTGAGACGACCACAACGAAAGCTGTCGGCTTTGCAAAGGTAATAGTAAGCGGGAAAGAATTTGAAGACTGCCTTGTAGTGGAAAAGAAGATCCGCTCCCGATCCAAGCAACCAGGTGGATCTTACAATATCTTCGAAGAATGCAGCATGGTATGTTACGCCCGGAAAGTAGGGCCTGTGTGTTCGCAGTTCACAACGAAATACCTTACCGAGAAAGACGGCAAACAGACCACCACCTCCACAAGTACGGCGGAGCAGTACTTTGCGAACACAGTTACCCTAGGAGAAGCCTACTCCCACCTTCCGGCACCAAATTTTGATAAAGTCGCATTGAGCGAGCTTTACCCAGACCTGAGATACTGCCAGTCGGTGCCCCTTTTCGAAGGATCCCTAGTTGTCACTGTCGGCCTCGAACCAACAAAGTCATATCAGGGTGAGGTTGTATACGGAAACCTCCACCTAATAGTAGTTGGTTGGAACGGGAACAGGTGGGTTACCCTCTGGCGACTGACACCCCTTGAAACTCAGGTGTTAAGCGCGCGGCCGCAGGAGTTGCTCGAAATCCTGAGCACCAAAGAAGAAAAAACCGCACTGGTGGTCGCCAAGCTGGGAAACTTGGGCAACCACCCAGAGTCGCATATCGTTGCCTTCACCGTTAACAGAAGCGGAGAAGCGATGCTTGAGTTTATGCGCTTTGGCTATGTCACCCTATTTAAGCAAAGGGCCGGTGTTATCGAGGTAAGTTGGGAGGAACATCCCAAAGGCTACCAGGTGTACCGATTTGCCCTGCAACATGGCAGGTGCTCCGTACAACGGGTATCGCTTATGGAATATCGGCCGGAAGGCATTGCTTCTGCTGTTGAGGCGAGGTTTACAGTCATAAATGATAGAGGAATTAGAAGAGTAGTTCCTGCTCAGCGTGCGGTCCTGAGAGCGAAGGTAGGGCAGACTGTGGTCTTCATTCCTTCGGACGTTGAAGCGGAAGCCGAGCTTACTCAACATGGTCTTAAGATTTACACCGATGCCTGGAACGGCCCTCCATTAACCGTCTGCGAAGCGAACCACCTGAAGGAAACATTCTATACCTTCGAACAGTCTGGAGTTGTCCATTTCAAGCTGTTGACCCAGGATGAGGAGCAAGAGATGGTAGAAAAGCTACTGTTAGGAGAAACCCCACAGCCCACCTTCACTGTTGTTGTTGAGTGACCTCTACCGAAAAGGATTCGCACCTTTTCCATCTTCTGAATAAGGCTAGGCAAATGTGCCACCGAAGGCACGGCCACCGGAGGAGTCTTCGCTCTTGGGAATTGCGGTGGCACCCTCCTCCGCAGGCGGGCCCGCGTCGGTCGATTACATAGGCAACGCCTGGTCGAAGGTCTTCCACCTGCCCGCGTGCGAGTGGGCGCAGAAGATAGCGCCGCACAACCGGGTGGGATTCGGGAGCAGGGAAGAAGCCCTAAGCGCGAGGTACAGGCCGTGCAAGGTGTGCAAGCCGTAAAGCATCCTGTGTCCTTGGCGGTTTGGCCGGAAATTCTCTTTAGAGGGAGGGATCATAAAGTGCGAGTCTACATTGACCAGGACCTCTGTACAGGTTGCTGGCCCTGCATAGATCTATGTCCCGGAGTTTTTGACTGGGACGATGAGGGTTCTTCTCGTGTGACCGTGGACGAGGTGCCCGAGGACCTGGAGGAGTGCGCCAGAGAAGCCATCGATACGTGCCCGAGCGGGGCGATAAGGGAAGTATAGCTCGACCAAACCCCTGCGGGCGGCTACCCGTATTTCCGCGGTACGGCCGTCGAGACAGAAGGGCCTGGTGTCTCTGCCCAGTCGCTGCTCCTAAAAACCTGATGGTTCATCTATCCGTTTGTGTGCCGCTTTCTTCTGGGAGTCTGAGCGGGACGCTCTTGGCGTACAGCACGTCGGGGCATATATCCGTCCCATTGGGCTAGACCACGGTGCCAGCGTCGGGGTCCACCCGTACCAGGCGGAAGAAGGCGGGATCCTTCAGCGGCTCAAACACCGGCCCCTCCAGGAAGGGACGCATATCGATCAGCCGGTACTCCCTGGTCTCGAACTCCAGTATCAGGTAGCGGTCACCGACAGGGTACGCGCTGCGAACTTCGTGCAAAGCGGTTCCTACGGCCTCACTTTCTGTCTCCTGAGGGCTCCCTGGCGGCGTCTTCGGCCAGCCTGCCCAGCTTGCTCCTCACAAAGTCCATAACCTGAAACACCGCCCGCTCCGGATGCGGGCTTATCCAAGAATCGGCGACTTCTCCTTCGCTCCCGTTGTGAAAGTGGTGGGGGAATGTCCTGACCTCCGAGTGGTGAGGGGCGTTGTCGAATCGGTACAGTTTGCCGTCAACGTGCCGCCTCTCCCAGTGAAGCAACCGCCTCACCTGCTTCCAGCCGAGGCTGGAAGTGTGTTTTGACCCGGATAAACTGGATAAGGTCTTAATCTTTGTAGCTGGTAAAGAGGTGGCGTGGCTAAACCGGTGGAGTTTAGCGTAAATGCCCGGGCCAAACCGGAGAGCAGGCTGAGTTTAATTTCCGAGGAAAGAGCCTGCATGCCCATGCTAAAAACCTGTCAGGACGCCGTCGGGTCCTCTATTTCAGGCCGCGTTAGCGGCTTTCTTCTTTTGGGGGTTTAATGTGCTAATCTGCAAAACCCGCAAAGCTGGGAAATCCTAATTTGCTAATCTTGCAAGTTGCGCTAGCTGGCTGGGTTACTTTATCCTGAAAAATGACGGTTAATTTATTGTGCTAAATGACACCTCTACGCCAAGGTGACGGAGAGGCTGAAGAAGAAGGTGTCCGCAAAAGTGGAAGAGGTGACTTTAGGCAGGATCCAGAACGGAGAGGGTCCCGAGCGGCCGTAGGGGAGCGGGAACTCCCTCCGGTTGACTGCCATTGTGCGCTCTTGTCGTAGTTTAGTGCCTTCCGTGTAGGGGTCAAATAGGGGTCAAATGGGGAAAATTTTAAGGCCCCCGGAACCCGGGAGGCCTTGATTCTGCTGGTGGAGCTAAGGGGATTCGAACCCCTGACCTCTTGAATGCCATTCAAGCGCTCTCCCAACTGAGCTATAGCCCCACGTGCAGAATTAATTATACCGACTCCCTCTCCTGTTTGTCAAGATTTCGCAATCACTCAGTTAGAATATTACCGAAGAGGTACTGGCTCACTCACGGTGAAATCTTACCCGGGGATATCTACGCTAACCTCTTCCTGTCTACTGGATGCAAGATTCTGGCTAAAGTGCCATGAGATCTGCGCAAGGTTTTTGTCAGAAAGTATAAGCCAAACAAAAAACCAGACCTTAAACCTTTTCATAAGGCCTGGAAATTATTCTAAATAAAGCCGTTCGCCCTGTGGATCGTAAGCAATAACCTCCGCAAACCTTCCCCAGTCTACAATGGTTTTAAAAAGCTGCTCCGCATCTTCATCCGACATGCTTTGTTCGAATAGGTCTACCACTTTCTCCCTTCGAATACTGCGCTTGCGTGTCGAATTCAGCAACTGCAAGACCTTTTGAAAGACATCCAAGGTTTTGAGCTGTTGGGCCAGAATAGCTTTGCGGCCGTTAATGTCTGCTGCGAGCAGGCGTTTTCCTAGCTCCGTCAAGCTGATATCGCCATTACTAGTTTCAATAAAACCCAATAGAGTGGCTGCTTCGATAACTGGACCGATATCATCCAGTTCCAGGGAAAGGCTACTGGCTAGCTTGAAAATATCCTCCCTTCCTTTAGCGTCCTCCAACATTTCTAAAAGACCTAAAACCATCCCTATACCCACGGGGGGTAGAGGCGCAACGTCCACGGTTGCTTTGACCTCCCTTTTTTCTGTCCCCTCTGTGTTTTTCTTTTTTAAAATAATTATACCAGCCTTTTAGAAAAGAAGCGAGTAAATTTTATCCGTCAATTGTATAAAGGCTTGATCCCTCATATTGCGGGGCCGTGGTAAATCCACCTCCACTTCTGCTAAAACTTTGGCCGGTCTTTTGGAAAGCACAATGATCCTGTCAGCCATAAATACTGCTTCTTCTACACCGTGAGTAACCATAAGAATAGATGTTACCGGCACGCTGGGATCCAGCCATAGGTCAAGTACCTCTTCACGTAAGTTCTGGGCCGTAAAAGCATCCAAGGCTGAAAAGGGTTCATCCATACATAAAAGTTCCGGTTCCATGGTTAAAGCCCTGGCAATACCTACCCTCTGCTTCATCCCCCCGGATAACTCTCTAGGATAAGCTTCCTCAAAACCGTCCAAACCCACTTTATCAATATATTTGCTGGCTCGACGTATCCTCTCCTGCCGCGGTATACCCCTTGCTTCTAATCCCAAAGCCATATTATCCATCACCGTCAACCAGGGAAGCAAAGCAAAAGATTGAAAAATAAGGGCCATTTTATCCCTGGCCTTAAAGGCGGGCTGACCTCGATAAAGGATCTCTCCCTGAGAAGGCCGGTCCAGACCCACAATCATCCGTAATAAGGTGCTCTTGCCGGAGCCGGAAGGCCCGATCAAGCAAATAAACTGGCCTTCACCCACTTGAAAAGAGACGTCCTTAAGAACAGTAAGAGACCGACTGCTGTCAGTGTAGGTTTTATATACATTCCTTACTTCCAATAAAGCCATGACCTACACCCCCTAACCCTCAATCTTATACCGGGATGCTGCCCAAGCAAAAAGGGGACGCCATACAAAACGGTTCATCAAAATAATAGTTACCATCATAGCGATCAGGCTGCTCCAGATAACCTGGAAGTTACCTGTCCCATAGGTAGCCTGGTCCAAAAGAGAACCGATACCAAAGACAGCAAAGGTTTGTCCAGCATAAACAATGTATTCCGCTACAATAAGGGCGTTCCAGCCACCACCCCAGGCAGTAATGCTCCCTGTAATTAAAGAAGGAATCATGGCTGGAAGCACAACCCGCCGCAAGTAGAGAACTCCTCTAACACCAAAGGCCGCTGCTGCCTGTTTTATATCCCCGGGAATGTTCTTGACACTCGCCATTAAATTAAAAAGAAGATACCATTGCATACCGGTTAAAAGTAACAGAATAGCCGCCACATCCATTCCGCCAGTCAACTGGATAACAGCAAAAATAATGATGGGGAACAAAGCCGTGGCCGGAACTGAGGCCAGGACTTCAAATACGGGTGTTAAAATCTCATATGCTCTTTCATTGTGGCCCAGCCATATACCTACCGGTAAGGTCCAAGCCAGAGACAATAAATACGCTACTGCCAGGCGCAGGAAAGAATAAAACATAGCCTTGGGAATAGCCAAAACTTCCGGCTGCCAGGGAGAAGATAAAAGCATAACTAAAGCCCAAAAACCGCGAACCAGGGCATAAAGCAGAAGCAGCCCTGCCCCCCAGGAAAAAACTCGGCCCAACATTTTGGCAGTCTTTATTAGCCCGTAAAATTTCACTCCGTGAGTTTCTATAGCCAGGATTAAAGCTCCCAGTCCAACAACAGCTTTTGTCCTTAGCCAGCTAAACACGGGCGCCTGCCACCAAAGTCGATAGCCCAGACCCCTTTGCAGCCGCTGTCCTCCGCCGCCGTCAAATTCGTATTTAAATTTTTCACTCCAGAAAGTAAGTGGTCGCCAGACAAAAATATTCATCAAGCTTATGATAAGGATTAAAGTTACTAATCCTGCTAAAGTCAGCCCTAGTTCACCTTTTTCCACTGTACGAATTAAATAGCTGCCCAGGCCAGGCAGGGAATACTCTATAGGACCCAAGGCTATAATTTCGGCTGCGATCAGGAAATACCAGCCGCCCGCCCAGGAGAGAATGCTATTATAAACCAGCTTGGGGATTCCAGCCGGGAGATAAAGCCGTTTTAAACGCAAATATCCATCCAGACCATAAACTGTACAGGCTTCGGCCAAGGGCTTGGGAATAGTCTTTAAAGACTCGTAAAACCCGAAGGTTATATTCCACGCTTGGCTGGTGAAAATAAGAAAAATGGACGCTAGCTCTATCCCCACCACATTCCCCTGGAATAGATTTATAAAAAAGTACACAGCTGCGGGGAAAAACCCTAAAATGGGAACCGATTGTAAAACATCCAATACCGGTAGCAGGATTTTCTCGGCCCGCTGGTCCGTTCCCGCTTTATACCCATAAAAAAGGGAAAACACTAAAGAAAGAATATAAGCGGCCAGCATGCGCAAAAAAGAACGAAAAGCATAATAGGGCAAAGCTTTAATATCGGTTACAATAGCCGCTGGACCGGCCAATTCTGTTACTCGGTGGCCCTGGTAAGCAAAATACGCAAAGGCCGCCAGAAAAGCCCCTACCAGCACAGTTATAGCTAAATTAGTAAACCGTGCCACCTTCTCACCTCCTGTAAAATGCATTAAAAAAAGCCTCCCCGAGCAGGGAGACTTTAGCAAGGCACACCTTATAATTTATCTCCAACAGACCTTTGTACTGTCCCCCACTCGTTGAGCTTTGGCACATGCATAGCTAGAGAATTCCTCTCAGCCACATTAGGTAAAACCTTACGCCGGTAATACCTGTTGACCCATTGGCGTCTTTCGACGTTTCCGGGCAGTGGCGTCTGTCTATGCAGTAGCCTCACCTAACGAAGGACTGCCAGCTATTCTTTTGTCTTGTCGCTCCCATTATAGTGAAGATAAATTCTCCAGTCAAGGTAAAATTACAATCCAACTCCGGGAAGGCCGATTAAATAAAGTTTAGTTTATTGCTCTATAAAATGCTCTACAAAAAAGGTTTTTATTCCAAGGTAGCGAAATTTATTTAATTAAAATTTAGTATATCCATAAGTCAATTTCCATAGGAGGGGAATTATGAAACGCATTGTGATCGCCCCTGATTCCTTCAAGGAAAGCTTGGACGCACCCCAGGTAGCAGCGGCCATAGCAGCCGGTATCAAGAGGGCTCTACCTGAAGCAGAAACAATAGAGGTACCCCTGGCCGACGGTGGCGAAGGACTAACCTCCACCCTGGTGGCAGCCACAGCCGGAAGATTAATGACTGCCACTGTCACCGGTCCCCTGGGAGAACCGGTAACTGCACGCTGGGGCATTCTCGGCGACGGCAAGACAGCCGTAGTGGAAATGGCACAGGCCTCCGGCCTGCCCCTGGTACCCCGCGAAAAGCGAAACCCGCTATTCACCACTACCTACGGCACCGGTGAACTCATCCGCCATGCTTTAGATGCGGGCTGCCGCCGTTTAGTAGTCGGCATCGGAGGTAGCGCTACCAATGACGGAGGTGCGGGCATGGCCCAGGCCCTTGGCGTCCGGCTACTAGATACTAATGGACAGGATATTCCACCCGGCGCCATGGGGCTAGAACAGCTGGATCGTATCGATATCCAAAATCTCGATCCCCGGGTGAAAGAAGCAGAAATAATGGTGGCCTGCGATGTCGATAACCCTTTATGCGGGCCGCGCGGTGCCGCTGCTGTTTACGGCCCCCAGAAAGGCGCTACGCCTGAAATGATACCGCGCCTGGATGCTGCCCTAGCCCGTTTAGCAGATATCATTGCCCGCGATCTGGGTAAACAAGTGCGAGATCTTCCTGGCGCTGGTGCCGCCGGAGGCCTGGGAGCAGGGCTGGTGGCTTTCCTGGGAGCCGTCCTACGCCGCGGTATCGAGTTGGTAATGGAAACTGTAAATCTCGAAGGCATCCTTGCCAAAGGAGCCGATCTAGTTATTACTGGTGAAGGTGAAATAAATAGCCAGACCGCCCATGGCAAAGTGCCGGTAGGAGTCGCCCGGCTCGCCAGTAAATACGGTATTCCCGTGGTAGCCCTAGTAGGATCTATCGGGGAGGGTGCGAACACAGTTTTTGAGCACGGCATTAAAGGCTTCATGAGCATCGTCCCCCGGCCGGTAACCCTGTCCTTCTGTCTAGAAAACGCTGCTAATCTCTTGACCGACGCGGCTGAACGTCTGATACGCTTACTTATGGCCCTGCAGAAATGACTTGGCAATAAATAATAAAAGCTCCTCCCGGGCTAAACTAAAGATGAAAAAGGAAGTAAGGAAGGGAGGAGTTGTTACGCCCGATATAACCTTATGGCTGGGACCGGTTATTACATCTAAAGATCTCGAATATGTCCGTGATGCTTTACCCCGGATCCAGGCAGGAGAACACCTAACCATCTCTCTGGAAGCAGCCGATGCCCACCAGATCGATTCCATAATAGAGCTCCTGGACCTTTCAGGATTTGACTACCAGAGCAGGGGAGATAGTGATGGCAAAACCTATCATATAGTTGCCAGTAGACCTAAACGCGAATAATTATAAACACCTGAATTGCATAAAGGTGGGGAGGGGAACCGGTGGAGCCTATACAGAACATTAGAGAAAAGTTTCTATCTGACACCTTTCCCCGGTCTCTAGGCGTCGAATTGTTAGACCTGGCCCCGGGCTTCGCTAGAGTTGCCATGACTTTGACTGATGCCATGCTAAACTTCCATGGCATCGGCCATGGAGGCGCAATCTTCACCCTCGCTGATACTGCCTTGGGGTTGGCCAGTAATTCCCATGGTAAAAAAGCAGTGGCTTTAACTGTCACTATTAACTATATTTCTCCAGCTCAACCGGGTAGCAAACTGATAGCTACTGCCCGAGAACAACATATCACTAGGCGTACCGCTATTTATGATGTAACCATCACAGACGAAACAGAAAAGGTTATTGCCATAGCTCGGGGCACTACTTTTCGACCGCAAGAGCTGTAATCCCAGGTATAAAACGAGTGCGCCGCAGGTGGTGAAAGGAGAGAAGTATATGCGATTGACCGTACTCGGCTGTTATACGCCCTATCCTCCACCTGGAGGAGCTTGTTTAGGGTACCTTCTTGAGGGTGATAAGACGCGGGTAATGCTGGAATTTGGTAGCGGTATTATGGCCCGCCTGCAAGAATATGTCCCCTATTGGGAAGTAGAAGCAGTCTTTCTCTCCCACCTGCACGGGGACCACATGAGCGACCTCTGGGTTTACCGCTACGCGATAGACCAGGCCATCCAGGAAGGAAAACGCAAAAAACCGGTATCCATCTGGGCTCCTACCCAGCCGGCCGATGTGTTCCATAACCTTACATATAAAGAAGCCCTGGAAGCCAAAGCCCTGGAACCGGGACAGGACATAATCATTGGCGAGTTCACCGCTAGCTTTATTACCACAAGGCACGCGCTAACTTCCCTGGCTATGCGAATCAGCGATGGGCAGAAAACTCTGGTATACACGGGTGATACTGAGTATTTCGAGGACCTAGTAGGTTTTGCCACCGGGGCTGACCTGCTTCTAGCTGAGGCTACCTATCTGAAGGCAGATATTGAAGCGGGGGCCACAGGTCATATGTCTGCCGGGCAAGCCGCAGAGATAGCCCGGGCAGCAGGTGTCCAAAGATTGGTTTTAACCCATCTTCGTTCCTGGTACAAGCCGGAAGAATTGCTGGCTGAAGCCAAGGCTATATTCCCCGCCTCTCAAATAGCCGTGGAACGGGGCGTATTAGAGGTTGGAAGCCTTTAAAAATAAGCAAATAAGGCCACGGCCAATGTATTCCATGGCCAGGCCGGTGGTAAATAGGTGGTAAATAACTTGTTAAATTTACCATACTCGGGCTAATCCATATACATACCGCCATTCACGTCTATGGTAGCCCCATTTATATAATCGCTTTCTTCTGAAGCCAAAAAGGCCACAACGCTGGCCACCTCCCGGCAGGTGCCAAGTCGCTTTAGCGGCACAAGCTTGAGATGCTCCTCCAACAACTCTTTGCTTCGCCACCTGATCATCTCTGTATCTATCATGGCCGGTGCTACCGCGTTAACCTGGATATTATAGGGGCCCAGCTGATAAGCCAGAGCTTTGGTAAAGCCTATTATCCCGGCTTTGGCCGCACAGTAATGGGCCCCTGCCCCCAGCCCGCCGCTTTTCCCTACAACAGAAGACATATTAATTATTTTTCCTTTTCTTTTTTTCAACATTAGAGGAACTATATAGCGGCAGCAATTATACGTCCCTTTAAGATGTACAGCGATCATCCTGTCCCACTCTGCCTCGTCGATTTCGGTGAAAAATTTGGGTCCCGTAATACCCGCGTTGTTTACCAAAATATCGATGCCGCCCCACTGGGCCACTACCTTTTCTACCATTTCCTGTACTACAGGCCCCACACTTACATCGCCCGGCAAAAGCAAACAACTTACCCCTTGGGCCTCTATCTCTGCCTTTACTTCCTCCGCGTCTTTAGACGAAGTCAGGTAATTTAGCGCAATAAGGGCACCTTGTTCAGCCAGGGTTAAACAAATTTCCCGCCCTATACCCCTGGAACCCCCTGTAACTAAAGCAATTTTGCCTTGTAAATCTGGCAGGCGCAAGTTTATCACCCCTAGCTCTTAAGAAGTAGTCTGGGTAAAAAGAGTACCAATTGAGGAAAGACGGTAATAAGTATCAATACGATTAAAAGTGGGATATAAAACGGTACCACCCTTTTAATGAGTTCGCCCAGCTCAATTCTGGCAACCCGACTCATTACGTACAAACACATACCAATGGGCGGTGTAAGTAGCCCTATCATCAGGTTAAGGACCATTACCAGGCCGAGATGGACAGGATTAATACCAACCTGGCTGGCCAAAGGCAACATTATAGGAGTAAGAATTAAAATAGCTGCGTTCGTTTCCATGAAACAACCTACAATGAGGAGAAAACCGTTGATAATAAAAAGTATTACCAGCGGCTCCTTGGTCAGCGCAAAAATTTTTTCCATAAACACGATAGGAATGCGAGCCTTCATTACCAGCCAACCATATACTGCCGAAGCACCTACAATGATCATGATCACAGCAGTCTGTTTAGCCGTGTCCAACATGACATGATAAAGATCTTTCAGGCTTAATTCCCGGTACACAATTCCAGAAAGTATAAAGGCGTACACAACTGCAACAACCGCAGCTTCAGTAGGGGTGAATACACCTCCCAGCATACCCCCAATAAGAATGATTGGGGTCAGAAGAGGCCAAAAAGCTTCGCAGAAGGCATGCCATAAACCCCGAAGGGTAGGTTTATGTGAACGGGGATAATCATACTTTTTAGCATAATAGAACCACATGATCATTAGCGATAATCCCATCAATACACCGGGAATGATACCTCCTACCAGGAGAGCCGCAATAGAGACATCACCCGAAACACCATAAACTACCAGCGGTATACTCGGAGGAATAATAGGACCAATGGTCGCAGCAGAAGCTATAAGGGCTGCCGAACGAGGTTTGTCGAAACCTCTTTGAACCATAGCGCTTACTCCTATGGTACCCAACCCAGAAGTTTCCGCCACCGCGGAACCGGTCATCCCTGCAATAATCATACTAGCAACAACGTTGGCATGCCCTAGCCCTCCAGGTAAAAAGCCCACCAACTCGTTAGCAAAGTTAAAAACCTTCTTCGTTATTCCACCTGTATTCATTAAGTTGCCTGCTAAAAGAAAAAAGGGAATGGCAAGGAGGGTAAAATTGTTTATGCCATAATGCATCCTTTGGGAAATAATTTGATACGGCAGGTCAAAGATACCGCGGTCTGCTATAAGTACGCTTAACGACGTAAGGCCAATGGCGTAGGGAACACCCACTCCGACTATGAAGAAAAGTAAGAGCAATCCTAAGAATAAAATTAGCTGCATACTACTTTGTACCTCCTCGCTCCTTCCAGTCGAATACCCAGTTCCGGACCATGAACAATATGGACAGAGGAATACCCAGGAAACTAGCCCAGTAGATTATGGCTGACGTTATCCAAGGTATGGAGCCGAGGCTCAAATTACTGGTTTGCTGAACCATCTGCCAACTGCCAATAAGAACTGAAATTAGGTAACCAGAAGCACCTAAAACAAATATTCCTTCAAGTATTAACTGTATTCTGGTCGGAAGTTTTTCCAGCAAAATCGTTGTTCTAATTTGTTCACGATAAGCTTCCACAGCTGCTAACCCTATAAACACCATCCAAATATTAATTATCCTTGCCATCTCTTCAGTCCAAGGAACTGAAATTTTAAGTAAATAGCGGAACACTACTTGCGAGAACACACATAATATGAGAACTGCAAATAAAACAACCACTGTAACTTCAATGGCCTTTCGTAATAAGTCCCAGGAATTTTGGGGTTCTCCCACTTATTCCCACCTCCATTTAAGGGCAGTAGGGAATATAAAATACCCTACTGCCCTTAAAGCGTTTACTCGATATACTGTTTCACCGCATCATATACACCTGGTGCCCAGGTCTTAGCTACTTCTTTAATCCCAGGAAGTGCTTTTTTGCGGAAATCTGCTTTATTAACTTCAATTACTTCCATCTTTTCCTTTAGCTTATTGAATATCTCCGAGTCTTTCTTAGCGGCTTCCCTATCTCCCCATTCGCTGGCTTCTTTCGCTGCATCAAGTACAAGCTTTTGCAGGTCGGAAGGCAGAGAATCGTAAAACTTTTTACTCATAGCCCAATGGAAGACATTAAACAGGTGTTCGGTCTTAATCAAGTACTTTTGTACTTCGTATAGTTTGGAACTGTATATGTTCTCATAGGGGTTCTCCTGCGCATCTACTACCTTAGTTTGCAGGGCGTTATAAAGTTCGTTATAAGCAATGGGAGTAGGTAAAGCCCCCATAGACTTCCATACTGTTACCCAGCTCGGTATCTCAGGCACGCGCAATTTCAAACCTTGTAAGTCTTCTGGCGTCCGGACCGGTTTATTGGCAGTTAAATTGCGAGCCCCTCTTCTTTGCAAACCTACAACCAATATATTACCTTTTTCCTCGATGGCTTTTTTCATCTGCTTGCCTGTGGAGCTATCCCAGTAGGTGTACACCGAATCTATATTGGGGAAAACAAAGGGAATAATAGTAGCTGCATACTCCGGGGCCAGTTGCGAAGGTAGGAGATCCCCGAATATGCTCATTTGGATTTCGCCAACTTTAATTTGCTCTAACTGATCCTTTTCTCCCCCCAAAGTAGACCCCGGGAAAATATCCACAGTAATTTTTCCGCCACTTTTGCTTTCCACCGTTTCTTTGAATTTCTTGGCTGCCTCGTGTTCAGTTGTATTAGGTTGGCTGTGCAAAGCAAATACTATTTTATAATTTTTCTGCCCCTCTGTCCCCTTGGGGGCGGCAGGAGAGGGTGTTTCCTTTTTTCCAGCGCAACCGGCCAGTGCCAAAAGCAACAAAATCCCCAGCCCTATAACTGCTTTTCGTAATAACCGAGTCCTCATAATTTACCTCCTTTTTTCAATATATGTCCTAAAAATGGAACAAGCCTTATATCACTTGGTGCTTCTCACCCCCTTCAGGTTTAAAGTATAGACTTTTCGCTTACACCTTAGTTCGTCTTAGAGGACCTTTTTGCATATTTCCAACAGATCTCCTTTACTGGGCTGGCGGGGGTTAACAGCGATATTCCCGCTGGTTATGGCTTCTTCCACTACAGGCTGCAGCTTCTCTTCGGTGGCTCCATAACTGCTCAATTTATCTGTGATACCTATGTCTTCCAGAAGTTTACTAACTGCTTCCACTGATTTCCGGGCCGCCTCCATGGAGGGCAGATGAGAGATATTTTCGCCAAAAATAACAGCAATTTCAGCGAACTTCTCCGGCGCTCCCATCAAGTTGTATTCCATAACATGGGGTAAAAGGATAGCATTAGCAATGCCGTGGGGTACACCAAAGTGAGCCCCTAAAGGGGAAGCAAGGGCATGGGCTATACCCAGTCTGGTTACGTTAAAGGCTAAAGCAGCAATGGTACTAGCGTAAAGCATATCTTCCCTTGCTCTTAAGTTACGACCGTTGGCTACAGCCTTGCGCAGGCTTCGGGCAATAAGTTTAATGGCTTGGAGCGCTAAGGCTTCTGATATGGCCTGAGTTGCTGTACAAACGTAGGATTCCACCGCATGGGTGAGGGCATCCATGCCTGAAGCAGCCGTTACCCGCGGCGGCATGGTCAATGTCAACTCAGGGTCAAGGATGGCATAGGTGGGCATCAACATGAAGCTTCCGATACCGGTCTTTATTTTTGTCGCCTTATCGGTTATTACCGCCCACATGGTAGCCTCGCTGCCGGTCCCGGCGGTAGTAGGCACAGCAATGATGGGGAGGGGCCGATTCTTTATTTTGCCAATCCCGGTATAATTGAATATCTTTCCCTCATTGGTCACCATGGCAGCGGCAGCTTTAGCTGTATCCAGAGCACTGCCTCCGCCGACGCCCAGTACTACTTGAGCACCAGATTTCTTAACTTCCTCCGTTACCTGTTCCACTAAATCGGTAGTAGGTTCCCCTTCTATTGCATCGTAAACGTAAACCTTAAATTGCCCTTCCTCTAAGACTTTTAGTACCTTCTCCAAAACCCCCGCAGCCTTAACTCCTTTATCAGTAACCACAAAAACATGTTCTTTACCCAGTTCCCGCACTTTTTCAGGTACAACCTTTAAGCTTCCTACACCGAATATAATTTCCGTCGGAAGTTTATAGGTATATAACATCTTAACAACCTCCAGCTTTGATTTAAACTTAATTTAACTAATTTAAGCTTCAAAAAGATCGGCTATCCCCAGTGTCTCCAGTTTTTCCCAGGTAGGTAACCCCATCTCATCCCATCCCCGGTACTCATAATAGTCGCTCAGCATGCGGCCCAGAGGGGGCAAGTTGACTGTTACACCCTCGCCTCTCCGCTTGTAAGTTAGAGAACGGGGGGGCAGAGTATCATCTTTTCTGCTGATACCACAATAACGCACGTTGAACATTCTCTTGAGGGTAAATAGGCGTTCTCCTGTTTTCATGAATTCTTCTGGGCTCATGTCCCAGCCAGTAATGGAGTTTAACCAGGAAGTCAGGTGACTCACCTGAATGCCACCGTTGAAAACAAACTTGCATATTTTAAGGGAATCAACCATAGACATCAAGTTTTGCAACTTGGCTACAAATTCGCCCTTGCCCTCCACAGCCAGGCGGTTGTGGGGTTCTTCATACCCTAATTCGGGAATCTTGACCACCCGCTCAAAGGGGTGGGTAAAGGCCTGGAGGTGGCAGGCTCCCCTGTTGGAAGTGGCGTACGCCAGGGCTACCCCGTTAAAGGCGCGAGGATCATGGGCGGGAAATTCCAACCCCTTAACGTGATGGGCAAATTCCCAAGCCAACCCACCTATGGTTTCGGCTGCCCGCTTCACTCCTTCACCTAAAAGTTTCCCTAGACCTACCCTTTCACCTATCTGCCTCACCATTTCGATCATGGCTTCGGCATTGCCCCAGTTTAGCTTTATTCCACCTGTGTCCCGCTCATTGATTAAACCTTTTTCAAAAGCTTCCATGGCGAAAGCAATGGCATTTCCCGCAGAAATGGTATCTATCCCATACCTGTTGCATAGTTCGTTGGCATAGGCTATAGCCTCGAGATCGTCTATCAGGCACATGCCACCCAGGCAGCCCAGGGTTTCATATTCCGGCCCTGCACCTTCTACTCCCGCATATTTCCCTTCTTTGATGGAGATCTTCCTTCCGCACCCTATTACACAGCCCTTGCAGTAGTACCTGCCCACCAAAATTGTTTGTTCCATCCTGGGCCCCGATATTTTTTCCACTCCTTCAGGCCATCTGCCCAACAACCAGTTCTGTAAGGGAAAGTTGCCGTAGCTTTCGTGGGTAATAACTCCTCCCGAGGTGCCAAAGCGCGTCATTCCCGCATTTCCCTGGCGGATTTGGGGGATGAGGGACTTGACACAACGAAGCAGGGCTTCTCTGTCGGCTACAGCCGTGCGCTTATTCCCCTTGGCCACTATAGCCTTTAACTTCTTAGAACCCATAACAGCACCTACGCCACAGCGGCCCGCAGCCCGCGCATCCTTACCGTCGCTCATGATGGAAGCATACCTCACTAATTTTTCTCCAGCCGGGCCTATACAGGTTACTTCTCCACCTGTGGCTTTCTTTAATTCCTCGTAGGTTCTGAAGGTGTCTTGTCCCCAGTACTGGCCCGCATCATGGATAGTAATACCGTCCTCTTCTACCAAAATGTATACCGGCGAATCAGCCGCTCCTTTGATAATTAAGCCATCATATCCGGTCCGCTTAAAGGCCACACCCCAGGACCCGCCGATATCCGACTCGGCAAATATACCGGTCAGAGGCGATCTGGTCACTACTGCGTGTCTCCCGCTGCAGGGAACGGAGGTATCTGTATAGGGACCTACGGTAATGATGAGGGGGTTTTCCGGACTGTAAGGATCTAAACCTACTTGTTTACTGCCGGAGGCCAAATAATAAGCTCCTAATCCACTACCACCTATAAACTTCCTGGCCTCGCTGGGCGTAAGCTCTTTTTCTTCCACCTTGCGCGACGTCAGGTCAATAACCCCAATTTTCCCTTGGTACCCGTACATCTTTTTTTACCTCCTGAAATATATTTTGCCTACTTTTGCCTACCCGCCGCTTAACGGTGGATAAAGATATATAGTCTCTCCGGGCCGCACTTCAGCATTAGGTTTTAAAATGGTATCGTCCTTGATAGGTATGATGTTACCCCAAAATATAACCTCTTCTTTAACCTGGGGCACAAATCTTTTTAGAGCCGGAAATTGTTGTACAATCCGTCCCAGAACCTGTTCCACCGTTAGAGGCTCTTGAGTTGCAAGTTCCAGGCTTTTACAACCTGTGATTTCCTGAAAGGGAGAAAATAGGATAACCCTTATAAAGTCTTTATCCATGGTACATTGAACTCCTTACCTAACCTCTGGAGCATCTCCTCCACCTCAGGCTCCAGAGGTATGCCTTCTTTCTTTCTTGTTTCTTCCGTCCTAAACTCTATTTCTCCCGGCAACAGTACCTCCTCTACGCCATAGGCGGGCGGAAGGCTCTTAACCTCATCAATCATCTGGTCTACCCGCTCCTTGAAACTCTCCACGTCACCAAAGTAACCGGGATCTATTGCAGCAAAAATATGGCCCAAGTTTTGCCGGTCCTGGAAATTACGGTATAAATCGCCTATATGGGGGCCGAAGGCCGCACCGGTCAGAATGCCGGAAAAAACATCTATCAAAATAGCAATGGCCGATCCTTTGGCTCCTCCAAAGGGCAATACTGCTCCTTCCAGGGCTTTTTGGGCATCGGTAGTGATACGCCCTTCAGTATCTATGGCCCAACCTTCCGGTATACTTTCGCCTTTTTGAGCTGCCAGGATGATTTTACCTCGAGCTACAATGCTGGTAGCCATGTCGAAAACAATGGGCAGTCTGTTTTTGGCAGGTACGGCAACGGAAATGGGATTCGTTCCCATATAGGGTGACCGGGCACCCCAAGGAGCCATGGTAGCAGGGGCGTTGGACATGGCTATGCCTATCATATCTTCTTTTAAGGCACACATGGTATAGTAAGCTGCCGCGCCAAAATGATTGGAGCCCCGCACACCCACCAGGCCTGTACCAACTTCGCGGGCTTTTTTGATAGCTAATTTCATGGCTTCATAGGAAACCACTTGTCCGATAGCGCTCTTGGCGTCAATCAAAGCCATCGCCGGGCTTTCTTTTACTATTTCCGGTTCTGCTTTAGGGTCCACCAACCCCCGCCGGATTCTTTCTACATAAATGCCCGTCCGGGTAACGCCATGGGAGTCTACACCCCGGAGATTGGCCTGTACCATGGTATCTGACAATAAGCGGGCCTTTTCTTCTTCCACACCCAATTTGACGAATATGCTGGTACAAAAATTTAATAAGTCTTCAGCTCCATATCTGTTCAATTATTTCACACCCTTTTTTCTCCAAGGTTTCATCTATCCACCGCCTGTCCCAGGTCCCTTCTTCCACTTGCTTTAAGATGAGTTGCTCTCGTTCAGCAATTTCCTTTGTCTTGCGCAGGACTTCTTCAGCATCCCGCGCCGGTATTACCACCACGCCGTCTGCATCTGCCACGATAATATCACCAGGATAAACTACTACCCCGCCGCAGGATACAGGAACATTTATTTCTCCCGGACCATCTTTATAAGGGCCACGAGGTGTAGCTCCTCTGGCAAATACCGGCAAGTCCAGTTGCTTTATCCCCGCCCAATCTCGTATAGCCCCATCTACAACAAAGCCCCTTAGACCCTTCTTCATGGCGTAACGAACCATAATTTCTCCTAAAATGGAATTGGTCATATCACCTTGAGCATCTACTACAATCACATCTCCTGGTAAAGCCATATCCATTGCCTTATGTACCAGCAAATTATCACCCGGTCTCGTTTTCACGGTAAACGCTATGCCTACTAGCTTGCTATCTTCCCGCACGGGTTTTATCCCGGCATCCATACAGAACATTCTCCCCATATTGTCTGCTATGTTAGGAGTAGCATAGGGCAAGAAAGCATCAGCCAGAGAGAGAGGCGGCCTCTTAATTTGGGCATAGATTCTTAGACCGATGGGCATACGCTCTTCCTCCTTATAGTTGAAAATGTTATCTAAGCTATAATTCCAAGAATTGGCTGTACGGTAAAAGGCCCCCACAAAGGTTTTTAAATGTTATAGCACTTTAAACGCCGGTAAAAAGTAGCTAGACTTATCCCTAATTCTCGGGCGGCTTTCTTTTTTCCCTCCACAGTCCAGCCGTGCTTATTAAGAAGTTTTAGGATTTGTAGCTTTTCTTCACAGTCGTTATAACAATTATTGCCTTGAGATTTCTTGTTGTTTTGCCAAGCTTCTGCTGCTGCTTTAAGATGGTAGGGCAAGCTCTCTATATCTATACGGCTGCGATCTTCAATATTAACAGCGTATTCTATGCAATTCTGGAGCTCCCTTACATTTCCCGGCCAACTATACTGCAGGAAAAACTCTTTAAGCCGGTTAGTTAATCCCACGAATTTTTTGTCCACTTTTTGCTCATATAACCTTAAAAAATAGTCTGCCAGGTATAAAATGTCATCCGGTCTCTCTTTTAAAGGCGGTACCCAAATGGGAATAACGTTCAGGCGATAATAAAGATCGCGTCTAAAAGTGCCCTCCTCTACCATTTTGGCCAGGTCCCTATTAGTAGCAGCTACGATCCTTACGTCCACCGGCCGACGCACATTGCCTCCCACGCGCACAACCTCTTTTTCTTGCAGTACTCTCAGCAGTTTAGCCTGCAGGTGAAAGGGTATTTCTGCCACTTCATCCAAAAACAAAGTGCCCCCATGAGCCCTTTCTATGATTCCTGCCTTGCCATTCCTGGAGGCCCCAGTAAAAGCCCCTGGTTCATACCCCAAAAATTCACTTTCCCATAAGCTGTCAGGAACGGCAGCACAATTGACAGCCACAAACTCTCCCCTTCTGCAGCTTTCGTTGTGTATGGCAGAAGCAATTAATTCTTTTCCTACGCCGCTTTCACCTATGATAAGTACGCTGGCCTCTGATTTGGCAATTCGCTGTATTAAAAGTTTTATCTCTTGCATCCTGGGATTCACGGTTTTAATGTCCTTCAAATAGTACTTTGCCTTCCGCCCGTCCAAGGCTCTCTCACCTCAGGTGTCCAGTTTGCGGATAGCATTCTCAATATGCAGTTTCATAGCCTTATAGGCCCCATTCCCATTCCTGTGGAGAAGGTAACGTAAAATAATCTCATGTTCTTCCAACATTACGGGTAACCTGCTGGGAACCCCCAACGTGTGTTTTTTACAGAGTTTAAAGCATTCTGCCCAGTAATGTTCGATAGCATTGGCTACTTGAGTGAAAATAGGACTATGGGTGGCTCGAATAATTCCCATATGAAAGTAAAAATCTTCCTTTTCAGCAGTTCCTCCGGCCAATATATTATCGCGCACGGCCTCGTTAAGGCGACAGAGGTGTTCCAGTTCTGTCTGAGTTGCATTCAATGCCACCAGTCGCGCGGCCTCAGGTTCAAAACCCCGGCGAAAAATGAGCAAGTCCATGGCCACGTCTTTCTCTTCCGGGGTTATACGGCCGTTTGTGAGCCCAGGATTTGCCTGCAGTTTTTTTACAAAACAGCCCACACCATGTTTTACTTCAATTAGCCCGATGGCCACTAGAGCGCTCAACGCTTCTCGAACTGCCAAACGGCTAACTCCAAAAAGCCTTGCCAGCTCCCGCTCAGGTGGTATTCTCTCCCCCGGCTGTAATTGGCCGGATAATATTTGTTCTTTAATGCTCTGTACTATTTGTTCATATAATTTTGTTCTTTTCACTTTGCGCGCGGCAATACTCACTTCTTGGTCTCCTTATTATCTGGTGTCTATACCACTCACTATTATTATTTAACTATTCTACCTTTTTCCCTTTTTTCCTTCTTCTACTTCAAATTTTTTTGTCGATGGAAACGGGTACTCATTAATTAGGAATAAAGACCACAATTCGGAGTGTCAAACCCCTGAGGTAGAACCCAAGCTGCTGCCTGACCTTTTAAGTTTTAATTGCTCTCTGCCAACCCCTTTGGATTTCCCATGTGACTTCGGTCATACCCGGTGCTCCTCCTCTCCACAGGAGCACTCCCCTGTCTCCTTTAACGGAGGTTTCCCTCGCCGTCGAATTGTATTTCTACGGGGCCTTCCAGGACTTCTATGCCAGGACGCCCCTTTAGTTCCTTAAGGCCAGCCTCGGAAACATACATCTCGCTCAGTTCCAAAGTGTTCTTTATCCGGATAACTTTGGCCTCCTCGCTCCTCACCCGCCCTATCCACATGAAGGCCGTCTTTATAGCCAGTTCGTCTGTCTCTAATGTAACCGGTATTTTGCCCCTCTCCGGAAAGGTGGAAGTTATGCAGTTGGCATACATCTGTTCAAAATCTATTTTGTTTACTAGCCTCCTGGTGGTAAGGTCCGCCAGCCCTACCCCTACCGCATTCCCATGGCTCTCCTCCGTCAAGTCCAGCACTACTATTACCTGTATGTCCGGCTTCTCCGGTTCCGGTACCCCTTTTATCTTTATCCTCCCTATTACGTTGGTGTCCATCCCACACCCGCTTATGTTTTTCCCCATCTCCTCTACTATAAGCACGTCTATCTTTTCTAAAGGTAGTGAAGGCATCAGTTCCCGCTGGGTCTTAAGTAGCCTCTTCTCCCTCTCCTCTATCTCTTCCGGTTCCATCGCTTCTATTATGGCGGTGTGGTCATAGGCATCTTCTACTATCCCTATCCCTAAGGCTACCGGCCCCTTCTCTATCATTACTTTCGCCACTTCGGGAATATGCTCCTTTAACCCCCAGGCCCCATACCGGTGTATGTTTGCCGCCCCTTTGTGCTTCCCTAACCCTATGGCTAAAAGCTTTAGCACCCCGCTCTCTATTTCCCCACGAAAGTCTGTGTGCAGCTTTATCCGGTTTATAGCTATAATGGCCTCTGCTCTATAGGCCTCCTTGTCCATGAATACCTCTACGCCTTTGGCTGTCTTCCCCAAGGATACTACTTCCATGGAGGAAATTATGGGCGCCCCTGTATATTCTTCGGTAACGCCGTAGCTCTCCAATACTTCCCTTTGCCCCTCCGCCGTGGCCCCACCGTGACTCCCCATGGCCGGAACTATGAACGGCTTACCCCCATATCTCTTTACTTCTTCTACTACGCTCTTTACTATCAGGGCTATGTTGTTAATCCCCCGGCTCCCTACGGCTATTGCCACTCTCTTCCCGCCAGCCACTTTCTCCCCAATTCTGGTCCGGGCCATCTCTTCCCTGATCTTCCCCGGTATATCCGGCAAAGCCAGATCAGGAAAATGCTGCCTTATCCGGTACATCTCCGGTAAAACTACGTCCTCTAAGCCCTCTATTCGCATATGAGAACCCCCATCCTCAGGAAAGGAGGGAGTTAATGTTGCCGCCTTTGTAGGCGGTTAACATTAACCCCCTTTTCTTTAGAGCCGGTGTTACTGCGCTACCTACTTAATGATACCAAATTGCTGCATAATAGAAATTACAGCCATTCCTAAAAGGAACAGGCCTGAGAGTATAACGCAGATAGTCAGCACCGGACCCATCTGGTACTCCTTGGGGAGCACCTTCCTCTCCGTCCACACCTGGACCAGAGCCCAAATCCCACAAGTGAGGCTGCCACCTATCATGGTGGCGTAAGTGGCCATCTTTACAAAGGTCCAGCCCAGCCAGTTATAAGTGAGCCCAGCTATTACCATATATGCCCAAACCCACTTAGCTATACCCTCTTTGCCCGCCTCCCGCACGGCCTTAAAGGCGGGAGCGAAGGATTCATAAGTGGTGGCCGGATAGAGTTCAAAAACACTGTAAAGCGTGCCCCACAGGGCGCACCATATGCCTAGGTAGTACAGGTAAAGCAGAGAGGGATGGAGCTGGGTCAGGAAACGGGCCTGGTACTCCATAAGTTTGGTACCCGAGGGTACAAGCTGCGCCGGGTGGAGCAAGGTCGCGCCCAGGATCGTGACCGCCGCTGTAATTACCAATAGCGCAGCAAAGCTTACCAGGGTGTCCACAGAAGGAGCCCTGAGCCAGGTCCGGGCTTTTTCTACTTCTTCCTGTTCCAAGGGCAAGGCAAATTTCTGGTTAGGGTCAACAGCTAAAAGTTTTTCTTCGATTTCTTTTAAGTTGGGAAGGCCCAGAGCGCCCCATCCTTTGTTGCGATAAAGCCCAACGTATCCGATATAGTCGTAGGTGCCTCCGCCGATGGCCCCTACATACCCCACAAGTTCTACCCATATTTTGCGGCTGGCCACGTCGGGATATTTGGAAATCACCCAAGGCTCATAGCCCGAAGGAACGCTAGGGAAAAGTCCCAGGAAAGCCTGGACCCAGTCCGGCCTCGCTGCAAAGACTCCCACGAGGAAAGCTATTACCATGGTCACAACAATGGCAGTCTGGGTCTTCTCCACCCAGTCGTAGCTACCTATGAGCACAATGATCAGGGTACCGAGAATGTAGATTGTAGCCCACCATTTAACGTTTAGAGCGCCAGTCCAATTGGTAGTGATTCCACCTAGAAGGTTGGCCAGACCCCCTACCCAGGAAGGAAAACAGACTATGGTCAGTACACCCATCATGATGGGAAACCAGTTTTTAGGACCAGGGAAAATCTGTCCCCAGCGCGTCATAGGGTGCTCGCCAGTTAAAACAATATAACGAGTGCCACTATAGGCCATAAAACCTTTAGACAGTGCTCCGAACATAAGACACCAGAGCACAGCGTACCCGAAGATAGCCCCTCCGCGGGGAGCAAAGAAGGTTTCGCCACTGCCCACCGTAGCAGAGGCTAAGATAAAGCCAGGACCAAGAAAAGCCAACAAGCCTTTCCATCCCATCTTAAGTCTGGGATCGGGCTCCGGATACTTAAACAGGCTATTAGCCAATTCACACACCTCCTAAGATTTTTGGGTTTACTTTTTGTGGGAATTACATAGTTCATGGTAAAATTTATACAGCTATCACCGCCACGCCCTCTAAGGGTTTCATCACCCCCCTTACTACCTGATGCCTTGTATAATCCTTACATCCCTCCTTCCAAGGTGCAATGTTATAAAGATTCTGCGTTAAACCGTTTGCCGAAGCTTAAGGGTGTCTGGAGAACACCGTCCGGTTCCCCCGCTGTTTTCTCTTGATCTCTACCACCCCCCACGCTACAACCATAATGCCCGCCAGAGCTGGAATAACCCCGGACAGCATAACCCCTATGTGCTCTGCCAGCGCTAGTCCCCCATCATGAAAGATCATCTTAAACGCCGTATGTGCCAGTACACCTGCACCGACGTAAATTACAAGCGGGTATTTGTTCATCAAGCCCGCCAGCCAGTTGCTCCCCGCAACTAATATGGGTATGCTCAACGCCAGCCCAAATATAACCAGCCAGACATTTCCGTGAGCCGCTCCTGCTACTCCCATAACGTTGTCAAAAGCCATAGAGAGGTCAGCCACAATTATCGTAGCTACCGCAGTCCAGAAACGCGTGCTTGAGGCCACCTTTTCTTCCCCTTCTTCCTGCTTAACTAACTTCCAGGTGATAAAAAGCAGGATAACTCCACCAATGGCACTGAGGTAAGGTATCTTTAAAAGCAAGGTGGCTATAACTGTAAAAATCACTCGCAATAAAATGGCCCCGCCCGCCCCTATTACTGCTGCTGTCTTCCTCTGTTCTACCGGGAGGTCCCTTATAGCCAGGCCGATCACGGCAGCATTATCGCCGGATAGAGCTAAATCTATTATCACTATGGCCAGCACAGCATAAAAGAAGGATCCTACGTTTGTTAACGCGTCTCCCATTAACGCTTGTCCACCTCCAAATGGACCTTCGCAAATTAGTCTCCCCTACCCCGGCCTACCGTTCCCTCGATAAGATTAACGGCTTTCTGGCACCTTAAAAAAGCATACGTGGCATATCCGGCCAACACCAAGATTACAACGATAAAAGGTGTCCGGAAAAACCCAAGCATCAACGCAGTTGCCGCCCAGCCGGCTACTGTGATTATCTTCCAACCTTTGGCTAAGCGACGGTAGTCAGAGAGCATACTAGCTAGCTCTGCTCTCGCCACAGCAACCTCACGGTCCCTGGTTTTCCCAGGGGTTTGGGGAATCTGCTTGGGCTCAGATTCGCGGTGCCAGATAAGTTTTTTCAAGTAATACAGAGATAACACCAGAAAAAGGGAGGATAAAAGGTAATTTCCCTCTGTAAGTGTGCTTACAGCCAACCCGGCAAAGCTAGCGAAGGCCAAACTTCTAGCTATCACTAGTCCTCGCGGTTTTTGTCTAGAAGTACTGCGCCACAATTTCCTTCAACTCCCAGAAACGGTCTTTAAGAGAAGGGTATAGGTTTTTATATAAGTTATAAGTAGCTTTATATATATCCTTATTCTGGTAATTGGGAAAATATGTTTTATACCCTTTCACCGCTGCCCGCATGGCATCGTTACAGTCGGCATATACGCCGACAGCTACTCCACCCAGCAAGGCTGCCCCCAGAACAGCTGTTTCATGAAACTCCAGGACTCGTATTTCTTTACCGGTAATATCGGCCCTAAGCTGGGCCCAAAAATCATTCTTACCCCCCTTCCCTACAACCGCTATAGAGTCTACTTCTTTCCCCAGCAATTCTTCCGCCACTTCCAGGTTGGCCTTCAATCCGTAGCTTCCACCTTCAAGGACTGCCCGGATAAGGTCGTTTTTGGTGGTCTTGAGGTTTAGACCAAAAAATATTCCTCGAGCATGAGGGTCCCATATGGGGCTCCTCTCCCCAGACATATAGGGCAAAAATACTACACCACCTGCTCCCGGCCGGGAACGAGCAGCTTCCGCACATAACAGGTCGTAGGCATCCAGCCCGCTTAATTCAGCTACGCATTTTTCCGCAAAACCTAGAACGTCTCGGGCCCACCGGAAGGCCGCCCCTACCGCCACCATGGCCCCCATACCCAGCCATCTTTGAGGAACTACATGGCTGCGGTTTAAAAACCGGGATTCAAAGCGCGGCCTGGCAAAGCATACTGCCAGCACATCCGAAGTCCCTGACGTTTCGAAAACGTCGCCTTCTTCTATTACTCCTGCGGCAAAGGCTGAACAGGCGCTATCGGCTCCCCCCATGGCTACAGGTATACCTTTTTTTAGTCCCAGTATTTCAGCTCCTTGTTCGTCCAGTTGGCCCACGATCTGGTGGGAGGGTATGAGTTCGGGCAACTTATCTATGTCCACTCCGTAGACCTCACACAGTGTCGGAGACCACCTTTGAGTATTTCCCTGGTCGAATAACCCGGTAAGGGAGGCGTTAGAATAGTCCATGCCAAATTTCCCCGTGAGGGCTCTGGCCAGGTAAGTGTTAGCGTGCCCAAAAACTTTAGCAGACCGGTAAATTTCCGGCTCATGGTACTTTAGCCAACGCATGCTGGTGCCGGAAATAGTGCCCGCAGCTACCCGGTTGCCGCTCTCCTCTACGAACCATTCCAGGGGCTGTAGTTGCTGTATGGTTAAAGCTTCCTGCCAGGACCGGGTGTCGAGGTAGAGAATGGCCGGACGCAGGGGCTCCCCGGCCTCGTTCAGGGCCACTAGGGAGGGACACATGTTGCTTAGGCCTATACTCAAGATTTCTTTATCTTGTATTGTTTCTTTTATTTTCGCCATACAGATTTTTATTTTTTCCACCCAGTCATAAGGCCAGGATTCGGCCCACCCCGGGCTGGGAAAGGACAAGTCAAGGGGCTCTGTGGCCAGGGCTATAAGCTGGCCCTCAATGTTAAAGGCTCCTACTTTAATGCCTCCGCCCCCCACGTCTATGCCCAGGAGAAGTTCCTTTTCCCCCACTTTGTGCACTTCCTCTTTATTTTCCTTCCAGGATGGCCATGGCTTCTTCGGGTGTCTTGCCTTCGTGGATAATGCTTTTTAAGGCCTTTATGATGCCCGGAATGTTGTCGTGCTGCCAAATGTTGCGGCCGTAGGTCACTCCGGCAGCCCCTGCGCTTAGGGCATCGTAGGTCATCTGGAATAGTTCCAGGGCACTTTCCATTTTGGGCCCTCCTGCTACTACTACCCTGGCGGGACAGGCCTCCACTACCCGGGCAAAACTTTCCGGCGAACCGGTGTACCAGGTCTTTATAATATCCACTCCCAGTTCCGCCCCTACCCGTGCGCAGTAGCTTATGTGTTCAACTTTGTAACGTTCTTCTTCGGGTATGAGGTTGCCCCCTGGATAGATGTGGGCCACCAGCGGCAGGCCCATACTAGTAGCTTCTTTGGAAATCCTGCCGAGTTCTTTCAGCATCTCCGGCTGCCTTTCATCCCCTAGCATAACGCCTACTGATATGGCGTCGGCTCCTAATCTCACGGCCTCTTCTACGTCGGCGTAGGTTACATCGTAATTCTTGTGAAAGGGTGAAAATGCCGAAGCCTTCATTATAAGGGCTACTTGGCCTGCATAGGGAAAGAATAATCGTGCTGCTATACCTTTATTAAGGGTTACAGCATCCACTCCCGCCTCCACAACTGCCTTCAGCTTGGCGCCTATATTCTCTATACCCGGGAGTACTCCTCGATTGACGCCGTGATCGAAAGCCACCACGAATATCCGTTTAGATTTACTATTAAGCAGGCGTTCCAGGCGAATTTGTTTTCCTAAATACATGGACATTTCCTCCTTAGTAGGGTTCGATTATTACTTTAAGGCCTTCCGCCGAGCGGGCCACTTCCAGAGCTTGAGTTATATCCTTTAGAGCAAAGCGATGGGATATAAGCTGCTTTAAGTTAATCTTGCCGCTGTCGATCAGGAGCATAGCCTGAATAAAATCTTGCCGGGTAGAGGCACTAGCTCCGGTGACTATTATTTCGTTGTAGTGGATGGTATTGGCCTCAATTATGCTTGTTTCGCCTTCAGGAAAACCGGCAAACAGGCTCACTCTGCCCCCCTTGCGCACAGCTTTCAAGGTATCATTAACCAGGCCTGGCACCCCTACGGCCATTATGGCAACATCAAATCCCATTTCTGTCTCGCACCGGGCTACCTCAGTGAGAGCTTCCGCCCTCGGATCTATCACTATATCTGCGCCCGCCTCTAAAGCCAGCCGGCGCCGTCTTTCGGATAGCTCGCTCACTACTATTTTTCTTGCTCCTTTAGCCTTGGCCAGCATAAGATGCATAAGCCCTATGGGGCCGGAACCGATTATGAGCACTGTGTCTCCCGCACCCACCCCTACTTTCCTCTGGCCGTTCAGGCAGCAGGAAAAGGGTTCTAGCAGGGCAGCCTCTTCAAAGCTTACTTTAGGAGGGAGATGAAATACATTCCCGCTCGCCAACGCTATCGCCGGTATCCGCACATATTCAGCAAAACCGCCATCAAATTCATATCCTATAGCCTGCCGATTGGCGCAAACGTTTTCCAGGCCCGTCCGGCAATAGAAGCAGTTCCGGCAGGGTATTATAGGCGCTATGGCCACCCCTTCACCAGGTTTAAACTGCGTCACCTTTTTCCCCGCAGCTACTATTTCACCGGAAAACTCATGCCCTATGACTGAAGGATAGTGCACACCCCGTGTCTTCTTTCCGGCAATGATACGCAAGTCTGTCCCGCATATAGCAGCCGCTTTTACCTTGACAAGAATTTCTTCCTCTCCAATGCTAGGGTTTGGATAGTCTGTAACTTCAAGGCGATCTGGGCCGTAAAGCACTGCCGCTAACATTAGATTTTTTGCGCCTCCTATAGTACTATCACACTTTTAATAACTTCTTCTTTGTTGTTAATGGTAAATTCTAGGGCTTCCTTGACCTTCATCAATTCAAACACGTGGGTTACGAGGCCCTCCAGCTTATCTATATGTTGCCGGCTCAAACTAAGGGCAGCGGGAAACTGATTAACATATCTGAAGCTCCCTATTAGGGATAAACCTGTACGGGTTATAATGTCTATGTTCAGCGGAACTTCTCCTGCTCCTATACCGACAAAAACTACCCGTCCTCCCCGCTTGACGGCTTTTAAGGCCAGTTCGACGCCTGCCCTGCTCCCGGAGGTTTCGAAGACAATATCCAATCCTTTGCCCAGGGTATTCCCTTTGATTTCTTCTATTACAGAGTCCTGAGCGCTATAACAGTACTCTGCACCCATTTCTTTAGCTCTGTTTAGCCTTTTAGCATATACCTCTATTGCGTGGACCTCACAACCGAAAGTGCGGGCAACAAGAACTGTTAACAGCCCCACGGGCCCGCAGCCTATTACTCCGGCAGTCATCCCCGGCCGCGCCCTACTATGGGATACCGCCTGACAGGCTATGGCCAGCGGTTCTATCAAAGTAGCTCCCTGAAAACTCAAACCCTCTGGTATTTTATATATGTGAGTAACCGGCCAAATAAGGAGTTCGGCCATTCCCCCGTCTTCTTCCCCGACCCCCTTAAACCGCTGAGACAGGCAAAGGTTGTATCTCCCCTCTTTGCAATATTCGCAGTGCCCACAAGAGTATCCAGGCTCAATTACTACTCGGCTTCCCACCAGATGCCTGTTGACCCCTGGGCCCGGCTCTATTACTTCGCCCGCAATTTCATGCCCTAGTACTAGCGGCTTGCTTAATATGGTGTTGCCTATACGGCCATGAGCATAAAGGTGAAGATCACTGCCGCATATGCCTACGGCCTTGACTTTAATTAAGACTTCGCCCGGTCCTGGTTTCGGCTCGGGCCTTTCCTCGATTGCGATATTTTTTATGCTTTTCAAGACAGCTGCTTTCATCCGCTGGCCACCTACCGTATATTTCTCTTGTTATTGAAGAACGGATTGGTAAGTTGTCATACACCTTAGCACCTTGTACACATCTACTTAATGCATACTTCATGCCATCCCTTCCCTGGTCATACTTCCAGCTGCTTTATTTACTGTGTAGGAACTCTTTTTGCATAGATTTCTCATACTCTTCTCGCTGAATTTCTCACAGTTCCTTCATCCCGCGGTCCAGCCACCATCTATCATTATGTTGGCTCCTGTAATGTAGCTCGCTCGACGCGAAGCCAAGAAGAGAATGACTTCTGCTACTTCCTCGGGCAGCCCTGGTCTGCCTAACAAGGTTCGGGAAGCAATCAGCTGCTGCCATTCCGGGTCTACCAGCACTTTTTCTACCATTGGTGTCTTAATGAAAGCAGGCGAAACCGCGTTAACCCTTATGCCGTATTTAGCCCATTCTACAGCAAAGGCTTTAGTGAGTTGTCTCACACCGCCTTTAGTGGCCGCATATATCGAGCGCTCGGGCAGAACTTCCTCGCTCTGCAAGGAGGCCAGGTTGATGATCACACCTTCTCCGCGCTCAATCATGTGCTTGCCCACTTCCAGGCAGGTAAAAAAGGTTCCCTTGAGATTGATATCCACCATAAAATCCCAGTCTTCCTCGGTATACTCTATAGCCGGTTTCCGTATGTTTACTCCTGCGCAGTTAACCAGAATGTCAATCTTATTAAATTGGTTTATCACCGTCTCTACCATCCGCTTGATGTCCTCAACTTTGGAAACATCGGCAGCTACCGCTACAGCGCTATAGCCCTGCTGCACCAGCTCCCGCGCATACTCCTGACCCTCGGCCTCGGAGCGATTAACAATAACACAGGTAGCCCCTCCCTGGCAAAACCGGTATACGGTAGCCCGGCCAATTCCCTTACTTCCCCCGGTAACTATCGCGACTCTGCCTTCAAACTCCCCCATGAGAACCACCCTTTATTACAAAGCCTTTTTGTAGATCTCAATGATCTCCGCCTTGGAAGGCTGTCTCGGATTAAGGGGAACATTCCCGCTGGTTAAGGCCTCGTCCGCCAGCATATCCAAATCGCTTTCTTCCACTCCAAAATCACTCAAACGATCACATATTCCGATGTCCTGCATTAGCTCCCTAACCGCTTTTACCGACTTAGCAGCAGCTTCCATAATGGGTAACCCCTCAACCTGCTCACCAAAAAGAGCGGCAATTTCAGCATATTTTTCCGGGTTACCCATAAGGTTATATTCCATCACATAGGGCAGCAATATAGCATTGCTCAACCCGTGAGGAATACCGAAATGCGCTCCGGCAGGTTGTGACATGGCATGCACCAGACCAAGCCGGGTGGAATTAAAAGCTAGGGCGGCTATGGTACTGGCCAAAAGCATATCTTCCCTGGCTTTAAGGTTAGTACCTTTAGCTACAGCCTTGCGCAGGCTCCGGGCAATAAGTTTTATGGAGTGTATGGCTAAGGCTTCAGAAATGGGATGACTGTTAACATTGACGTACGATTCAATAGCATGGGTAAGGGCATCCATTCCCGTGGAAGCAGTTAAGTGGGGAGGCAAACTTATGGTCAATTCTGGGTCTAAAATTGCCAGTACAGGCATAATTAAGTAACTTCCGACCGGGGCCTTCAATTTGGTTTCGGCATTGGTAATAACAGTAAACATGGTTGCTTCGCTACCTGTACCGGCCGTAGTGGGAATAGCTACAATCGGAAGAGGCTTGTTCTTAAGTTTGCCAATACCGGTATAATCTGTAATTTTACCTTCATTAGTGGCCATAGCCGCAAAGGCCTTGGCACAGTCCAGGGCACTTCCTCCCCCCACCCCTAACACCACATCACAACCGCTATTCTTTAAAACTTCTGTCCCCTGCTCTATGATGTCGCTGGTGGGATCCGATTTGATGTTATCGTAGACAAAGTACTCCAAACTGGCTTCCTGAATGGAAGAAAGTATACCCTCAAGTAACCCTGCTTGTTTCACTCCCGGATCGCTAACTATAAAAACTTTTTTATACCCCAATTCTTTAAGCTTCTCTCCTGTATGTTTTGCCGCTCCACAACCAAAAAAGATTTCCGTTGGAAGCTTATACACTCCAAGCATAACCCTTCCCCCCAATATAAAATGAAAACCTGCCTTCTTTATCGTTAGCACATTCTATGCCAATCCCTAATTCGATTGATTTTCAAGGTTACTCCTCTATTCTGAGCAATATGTTTTTCAAGGATTTCTCTTGTTTTTCTCAATCCATTTATCAACTACCACGACGTAACCGGCTGGTACTCCGCCTCCGGAGGGATTGGGAGCCAAAATACACGAAACTAAGAACCATACGGATAAGGCTGAAAAAGTGCCGGTTAACAATGAGGACTCGCGCAGTATAATAATAAATGTATTGTATAGCTGACTTTCCACCGCAAACTCACGCCTAATCCCACAGAAAGGACATTATGGGTAAAATGGAATCAGGGAAAATTCTCATAGGCACCTCTGGATATAGCTACCGCGACTGGATAGGTCCCTTCTACCCTTCCGGCCTCCGGCAAGAAGATATGCTGGCCTATTATGCGCAGGAATTCGCCTTTAATGAGATCAACTTCTCTTACTACCGCCTGCCTGAGGCAAGAACCCTGGCCGGCATGGCACGTAAAGTACCGAAGAATTTTCTGTTCACCATTAAGGCCTACCAGAGCCTGACCCACCAGCGCGGGGACTCTGTACCCGCGGACGCTCAGAAATTCCGCGCAGCTCTGCAGCCCCTGGTAGAAGAAGGCAAGCTGGGAGCCATACTGCTCCAGTTCCCTTATTCCTTCCATAACGACCACGTCAACCGCTCCTACCTGCGATTCCTGCGGGAGCTGTTTCCAGACCAGCCGCTGGTGGTGGAGTTCCGGCACAGCAGCTGGCTTAAGGAAAGTATCTGGCAGCTGTTAAACTCCCTGGACATGGGCTACGTTTGTGTAGACGGGCCGCGGTTGGGCAAACTAGTGACTAGCATAGTAAAAATTACCTCCAGTGTCGCCTACGCCCGCTTTCACGGCCGCAATGTTCTTAAGTGGTGGGATCATAAAGAGGCTTACGAGCGCTACGACTATCTTTATTCGGAGAAGGAACTCGCAGAGTGGGTGCCGCGAGTTTCCTGGCTATCCCGCCAGGCCTCCCGGGTGTTCGTGGCCTTCAACAACCACTTCGGAGCCCAGGCAGTGCAGAATGCCAGAATGTTCCGTGCGCTGCTGGGAATTAGCGGGTATAAACCCAACTGAATATTCACATTCCCCCTAAGCCGCCGTGACACACAATCTAGTAGGAGGGGTGACTACCCCCGTCCCCCATCCATTTTCCCTGCATAGGGCGCATATCGTCAGCTCGTAGTTTCTTCTGGCCGAATGGACACACTCTGTGGCCACGTTTTAGGAAAGACCAAAGGCCAGGTCCTTCACCACTTCCCCCGGAGGCGCTGCGAAAAATTCCCTTTGCCTGCAGGTATATGAAGGTAAATGTCGAATTCCTATCAGCAATTTCAAAATGCGATTGATAAATAGCAGCTATAGTACCGGGGACCACTATAACCCGTTGTGACTTTAGGAGAGATATGGGGATGTCCTTAAAAACCAGAGTACTTCTTGTTTTCTGCGCCGTCTTTGCCTTTCTTGCCCTTATTTTTTTTGTGGTTTCTCATGTTATAGCAGGGAATATTGCAGGTAAGCTGGAAAGAGATAGCATCCGAGAGAATGTTGTACGAGCCCTGCAGGCCCTGGAGAGGGAAATAGCGGCGCTGGATAAATCTGCTGCAGACTGGGCTACCTGGGACGACACGTATATCTTCGTAGAGGACAGGGATCGCGAATATATAGAAAAAAACCTGGTTGATAACGTGTTTGAGATTTTAAAGCTTAACTATGCAGTTTTCCTAAATACCAGGGGAGAAATGGTATATGCCAGAGGATACGACCCTGAAGGGGACGAAGAAATACCCATACCACCCAGTATTGTTTTTACCGCCCATAACCAAACAGGCGGCCTTAAAGGGCTGGTGGTAACGTCCCAAGGGCCGGTGCTGGTGGCCGCCAGGCCCGTTTTAAAAAGCGATGGCAGCGGCCCCGCCCGGGGAACCCTTATCTTCGGCCGCACGTTAAAGGACAAGGATTTAAAAGAGCTCTCGGAGATTACCCGCCTCCCCCTCTCCCTTCACCAGCCGGGGGCCATAGACTTTCGCGAGCTCAAGCCCGCGGGCTTCCTTAAAAGTGGAGAACCCTTATACGCCAGTATTATTTCCCCTGAGGAAATTGCCGGCTTTGCCGTCATTAAGGATTTGCAGGGTGAAAGCGCCTTAATCCTTCAGGTGAACTCCTATAGGCACGCCGCTCAGGCGTTACTGTCCGCAAGACAAGCCTTCGGCCTCTTTCTTGCACTGGCGGCGGCCTTATGCTGCGCCCTGGCCTTTTTCTGGCTGGACAGAGCTATTGTGTCCCGGCTGCTAAAGCTTACCGCCGCTGTCACCACCACGGGCCACGACTTGTCTTTGTCCCCGAAGGTCCCGGTTCTGGAGGGAAAGGATGAGCTTGCCCTTCTTTCCTCTGAAATCAGCAAAATGTTGGAGAGGCTAGAGGAGTACCGGAGGGAGATAAGCGCGAAAGAGAAAAAATATCGGGCTCTGGTAGAAAACGCCGCGGAAGCCATCATAGTGGTCCGGGACGGCGTAATCACCTTTGTCAACCGCGCGACTGTAAAACACACGGACTATACAGTTGAAGAGCTTCTATCCAGGCCTTTCCTGGAGTTCATACATCCCGAAGACCGGGAAAGTGCTATAAAGCACTACAGGGAATTGCTGGAGAAAAAGAGCCCAGTATACTCCTGCCCTTTCAAGGTATTGGCCAAGGACGGGAGCGCCAAATGGGTGGAGACCAACTCCGTGGTCATCGAGTGGGAAGGGCAGCCCGCTACCCTGCATTTTTTAACCGATATCACCCCGCGCAAAATTCTGGAAGAAGAGCTCCACAGATTAATGGCAGAAAAATCGCTAATTCTCGACAGCCTCACAGAGCTGGTTGTATTTCTAGACCGTGACATGCACGTGATCTGGGCCAACCGGGCAGCCGGCCAATCCGTCGGCAGGAGCCCCGAGGACCTTTTTGGAGCGAAATGCCACGAAATATGGCACGGCAGGAGTGCTCCCTGCCCAGGCTGCCCGGTGGTCCGCGCTATGGAGACCGCCCAAGTTTGCACGGGAGAGGTGGCTTCCCCTAACGGCCGCGTCTGGAGTATTACTGCTTCCCCTGTTAAAGACGAAAAGGGGAACGTCAGAGGGGCCGTGGAAGCCACCCTGGATATCACCGAACGCAAGCGCTACGAGGAACAGTTGAAATATTTGAGCATGCATGATCCCTTGACAGGCCTTTACAACCGGGCCTTTTTCCAAGAAGAGCTTAGGCGCTTATCTGCCAGCCGGGAGTACCCGATAACCATCCTGGTGGCGGACCTGGACGGCCTGAAACTGGTCAACGATACCCTGGGCCATGCCAAAGGTGATGAGATGTTAAAGGCCTGCGCCGATGTTTTGAGGGCTTCCCTGCGCCGCTCCGATATCCTGGCCCGCATAGGGGGCGATGAATTCGCCGCAATCTTGCCCAGAACCGACGAAAAGGCCGGTGAGGATATTGCCCAGCGGATACGTTCATGTGTGAATGACTACAACAAGGAACACCCCGAGTTACCCCTGCATATATCTATAGGTTGTGCCACTTCCCAAGGCGGGGACGAATCCCTCGAGGATACCTTTAAGAAAGCCGACGACCTCATGTACCGCCATAAGCTTGTGCACAGGGCCAGCGCGCGAAACCAGATTGTTGGCGCCCTGCGGGCAGCCCTGAAGGAAAAGGATTACATTACCGCGGGGCACGCTGAAAGGCTGCAGAAAATCTGTCTGAAAATGGGGGAAAAGTTGGGGCTTTCTCCCCGGCAGATGGCTGACCTGGCCCTGCTGTCCCAGGTCCACGACCTGGGCAAGGTTGCCGTGCCGGACGACATTTTATTCAAGAAAGGCCCCCTTAGCGAGGAAGAATGGCAGGTAATGCGCCAGCATTCCGAGAAGGGTTATCGCATAGCCCTTTCTTCTCCTGACCTTGCCGGAGTGGCGGACTTAATCTTAAAGCACCATGAAAGGTGGGACGGAAGAGGATATCCCCTGGGGCTAAAAGGGGAAGAAATACCTGTAGAATGTCGCATCCTGTCTATTGCTGATGCCTTTGACGCTATGACCAGCGAGCGGCCTTACAGGAAGCCCAAGAGCAAAGAAGAGGCTATAGAAGAGCTTCAAAGGTGCGCAGGAAGCCAGTTCGACCCGCGGTTGGTCGAGGTCTTTATCTCCCACGTCGTGGAAGAAATTATTACGCATTAGGAGCTTGCTGCCGCATTGGCCCACCTGACCCTTTCCCTTCCCAGCTCTCTTTAAGAGAACCCTCGGCGTAGGCGAAAAGCTCTTCCCCGTCCTTTCCATTGTCAGGGTATACCGCAATGCCGTAACCCCAGCTACCTGAGAGAAACCCCTCCATTTTTTTAATTACCACCTCCGCCCCCTCTTTGCCCGTCATGGGAAGGACAAGGGCCAAAGTGCTCTTGCTAAGCTCTATAACAGTGTCTATTTCCCTCAAGCGACGCCGCGTCTGCCTGGCAAATTCGCTTATTTTCCCTTTGCCGGGATCCTGGGACCGGGCTAGGACCAGAGCTAGCTTGAGATTGCCCCGGTTGGCCCGGTTTATTTCGTTCTTGAGCACTTTCTGCAGTAACTCGGCAGGCGTCAACTCTCCCCTGGCACCAGGCCCTATCAGTTTTTCTACGCGGCGCACTAACTCCTCAAAGGAGTAGGGTTTGCAGAGATACTCTACCGCTCCCAGTTCTATGGCCCGCTTTACCACTGAAAGGTTGCTGTCAACTGTTACCACCATGACCGGTACATACCTGTACCCGGGAAGCCTCTTAAGGATCTCCAGGACTGTGAGACCGTCCATACCCGGGAGATGGATATCCAGGATCACCAGGTCGTACGGTTCCCCTTTTTCCCTGGCTCTGGCCAGGGCCTCCTGGCCGCTGGAGGCTTCTTCCACCAAGTAGCCTCTCTCCTCCAATGCCCTCTTGGAAGAAAATCTGGTAAGGGCCGAGTCTTCTACCAGCAAGATACTCTTTTCTACCTGAGCTAACAACGGCTCATGCCCCTTTCCAAAGTTTTTTCCTAATAGCGGAAACCCGCCCTAAATTTATGATAATGTGTTATCCCTCTATCTTTGGGACCAAGGCTGGAGCTGTATCCCCCCAGCTTCCAAAACACAACCTTCTTCAGCCAGAGTGTTAGAAATTAATTTATCCCGAGCGGTCCTTGCCGTCTCTAGCATGGTATGCCCGGCTCGGGTCAGCGCCGCTCGAGTAAAAAAAGTATTTCGCCAAGCAAAGCTATCAGGGTACCCCCCCCCCCCCCCCCCATGGCAATATCTTCCATTTCCTCTTGCGGTATCCGTAAAAAGGCCTCTACCACCCGAGGGTCAAATTGACGACCTGCACACCGTTTTAGTTCCTCCCTCGCCTCCTCCGGGGTAAAGGCCTGCCTGTAAGGCCTGGCGGAGGTCATGGCGTCGTAAGCATCGGCCACCCGGATTATGCGCGCAAGAAGCGGGATCTCTTCTCCTGATAGACCAGCCGGATAACCCCCGCCCCCATAGTCTTCGTGATGGTGCCGCACGGCTACAATGACCGCCGCAGGAAACCGGGCCGGTTCCAGGATCCTAGCTCCTACTTCAGGATGACCCTGCATTTCTTTCCTTTCTTCCGGAGTAAGGGGGCCCGATTTAAGAAGGAGGTCCTCTTGTACGCCAATTTTGCCCAGATCGTGTAAAAGGCCAGCCAGGTAGACCTGTTCCTGTTCTTCAGCGCCAAGTCCCAGCATACGGGCGCAGGAGCGTGCCCATTTAGCTACCCGAATGGAATGTCCCCTCGTGTATACATCCTTGGCCTCCAGTGCAGCTGCCAGGGCTTGTACGGTGCTCAAGTAGTATTCTCGCAGCGAAGAGTAAAGCCGGGCGTTCTCCAGCGCCAGCCCAATTTGAGCTGCAACGGTACCCAGGTACTCAACTTCCTCTTCCGACCAACGGCGCGGTATGGGAGAATAAACCTTTAATGTGCCCAGAATCTTTCCGCCCGCTTTCACCGGCATCACAATCAAGGCCCGCATCTCTAGGGCGTAGTAGGGCAAGTGCCTACCAGACCCGTCGGCGGCCAGATCCTCCACCACCACGGCTTCCCCTCTCTGGAGCACCTCGCCCAGTAGATTACCCTCCGGCCGGACGCGAGCAACCCTTGCTTGGAGTTTAGGGCTCATGCCCAAGCTGGCCTTAAGCACCAGTTCGCCAGTATTCTCGTCAAGCACCCGCAGGGCACACCACCGTGCGCCAAGCACGTCCCTCACGCTTGCCAGAGCCGATTCCAGCACTCGCTCTACTTCAAGATGGCTCGATACCACCTGTCCTACTTCAATTAGCCGTTCTAGCATTCTTGCCCTTTCCTGCACCTTTCGGAAAAGCCGGGCATTTTCCAGCGCCAGCCCCAGAACAGTGCCCAGGGTGGTCAAAAAGACGGATTCCTCTTCGGTGAAGCGTTGCCCCCCTGGCTTGCCTGCTAAGGTAAGTACCCCCGTTACCTTGCCCCCAACTGTAAGCGGTATCGCAATTGCCGGCCGCTTTTCTTCGGGCATACTTTCTTCCGGACGGCTGTCAAAGTGCGCAGCCATAGCTTCCCGCCCAACGGTGGCTATTATTTCCCCTGCAGGAATGACCCTTAGTTCGTTACACGGCTCCAAAGTAGCCGCCACTTCAAGAGCTGCCGCCCCTAACTCCGCTTCGCTGAGCATTATCACCGACCCGCTGGTGGCACCGGTCAATTCCAGCGCCGCCTTAAGCCCCTGCCGGGCAGCTTCGGCCACCTGCAGGCTACCGGAAACTGTTTTGCTGAATTCAAAGAGAACGCTAAGTTCGTCTACCTTTTTCTGGAGTTCCTGCCTGGTGTACAGCAGCTGGGCCACGGTTTCCGATACTGCCCGCATCATCTCCGCTGCAATCCAAAGCCGTTCTTCAGGCCACAAGGGTACCGTTTTGCCCGCCGCCAAGAGCTCCTCCTGGTCAATGCCAGTTTCCCGGCCCAGCTCGGCTACTTCCTCTTCTGCAAGCGGCTTAAGCGCCACGTTGCCGCCCACCAGTACCGCTACCGTTTCTCCCGCTACCCGAAGAGGTACTGCCAGGTGTACCAGCCCGGCATAGCAAGTGTCGATAACCGCTCTCCCTGCGTCCACGGCAGCCCTGACAGAGATTACACGTGAAGCCGCGCACCTGGCTCTTCCTTCTGGATTAGCATTAAGCAAGGCGCAGAAAGGGCACAAGTTGGAGATTTTGGTGAGGGGTTGCCCATCTGGGTAGGTGACCAGAGCTGCCAGCCCCAGGGCCTGGCTCATGCTGTCTTGAAGTCTTTGTAAGCCGATATGTTTTAGTTCTTCGTAGTAATGCATCAATTTTCCTCTTTCCATGAAATAAGACGCATACCTCCTCCTGGCAGTGCTCGCCAGAAAAGGCGTGCCGTACGGCAGCGCATGTGTTAAATACCTAACCTTAATCATCGCCTCCTAGCCGCTGGCAGCTTATATCCACTAGGTAGCCCTTGTCCTCCAGTCACGTTATCTAATTCGACACAAACTACCAATTTCCTCCAAGGTAATTCTGTCTTCATTGGTCAGGGACATTAAGGATACTATTGCCGTAGAAGCTAAAATGGTCAAGAAGGTGCTAAAGGAGAAAGCTTTTTTGAGGTTTGACTGCCACATCTTCTTCATAGACTTACATACAGCCACGTAACTGAGCGGTTCAAGAGGAAGGCATCGGCCAAGGCGCAGGAGTTCTTCCGGAGCGGGAATTCGCCGCCGGAGTAGTTCCCGTTGGGGTAAAATTAGGGTAGAGCGGGGCAAAATTTTAGGCCCCCGGATCCCCGGCGGCCCTAGGTTTCTGGTGGGCGCGGTAGGGATTGAACCTCCGACCTCTTGAATGTGAGTCAAGTTATGGTCATTTCAAGCAGTCCACCAGAATTTCTTTAATCCCTAATAATCTAGTAATTCCAAGGCTCCCCAGCCGGGACGTTTTGTCACGTCCACAAACGGCCGGAAGGCCGGGAAGCGCCCGCGGCAAAGAGGGCCTTCATTGCTTTTCGTTACTCCTTGCTTCAATGAAAAAAAGAAACCTTTCGAGTTCCCTTTTTGTGCGCTCCCAAACTTCCGCAAGGTTATCCAGTAAAGGCTTTATACGGGCAGGAGAAAGATGGAAGGTATAAACGTTGCGCACAACGTGACGGAAGCCCCTGTATTCATCCAGGCTGATCCTGGTTTCCCTAGAGATGACAGGGGGACGTATCAGTTCAATCTCTACCGCCATCTGGCGCAAGAGCTCCTGATGCCAGTTTTGTCCCTCCGGCTTACTTTGCTCCACATTGACGGCGATTAGTTCAAAAATCCTTTCCAGCCCAGTATAGAAACTGTGGAGATTAAAGGCTACGCTGTCCAGGTAAAAATCATCGCTTGTTAACTTGTAGCGTTCCCACCCGGTTCGGGCCCGGTCGACGGCCTGCTGGATTTCAGTAAGCTCCTCACGGATGCGGCCGGCCAGAGCAAGGTACTTCTTTTTCATAGCTCGACCCCTTCACTTTCAATGGCCCTGCGTAAGGATTCTCGGCAGGCTTCCGGGTCAACAAGGTCTACTTTAAAGTTTTCACTTAGACCAGTCACTGCCCCTACTGCGGCGTAAAACCGGTCGTCCGGGATGCCCCATACCGCTAGGTCAACATCGGACCAGCGCGTAAAGCGGGAACGGTCAACAAGAGATCCGAAGGCCACTACTTTTTGGGCACCATATCTCACTTTTAAGAGGGCCGCAGCTCTGGCAGCAACTTGCCAGGCTTCCTTATAACGCTCGGTTAGGGACGGGTCAGTTTGCGAAAAATCATCGGTAAAAGTAAAAGGGTATTTCCTGGCGTAATAAGCAGCCAAATCGTCAGGTTGGGTACCCATATTTAGCCCCCCTGCTTAAAATAACAATGTCAGCCTCTTCCCTATTCTCTTTCCAGCAGTTCCACAATTTAAGTATACCACAGTCTCATTACAGCATGGAATTATTAGCCACCAGATTCGTCACTTGAACCTACAACCATTACCCGCCACCTGCCTAAGGGGTGTAGCCTCGTGGCAGGACCCGACCAACGGCTGACGGCCGGAAGCCCGGTTAGCGCCCGCAGCCGCCATAGGTTGTGGTAAGCATCCAGGATGTCTTTGACTACCAACGGGGAAGTCGTACAGTGGAGTGCTAGAGGTGAGGCATATGTTGACAGATAGCCCAGTGATTTTGGAAGGTGCGCGAGCGTGCGGGCCCTTCTGGCCCGGAGCGATTCCTGCTTGTCGGGCTTTAAGCTTCCTCCAGCGCACCAATGGATTCCGCCTGGCGACGGACACCCTTGCTTTGAATTAGCGACTACTGGTACCTTCGCCGTTCAGGGCTTTCACCCGACAGGCTAGGCCCATGCGGGGCGCACGAAAAAGGGGAGCGGCCCCACCGCTGAACCAGGGCCGCCCGCATTGTCGTAAGATTGTCGTAAACCGTCACGTTTTAAAGGCCTCCCCATCCCGGGAGGCCTTGATTTTCCTGGTGGGCGCGGGAGGGATTGAACCTCCGACCTCTTGAATGTGAGTCAAGCGCTCTCCCACTGAGCTACGCGCCCGCAGTTTAATTTTTGAAGGATGGTGGACGTGACGGGATTCGAACCCGTGACCTCTAGAGTGCGATTCTAGCGCTCTCCCAACTGAGCTACACGCCCTTACTAAGTGCAAAATAATTATACCTTTCCTGGCCAATCCCTGTCAAGAGTTTGAGGCTGCTATTGGCCCTATCCCCCCTGGCTCACCGAGTTGCCTCAGCCGCTGGCTCGTTTTTTGCACAGCCTGGTAGTGTTGGGCTATGGAAGTCTAGTTTTCGAGTATAATTTTAATCTACAAACCCATAATAAACAACAGATTAAAAGTATAAACACCTGTTTCGGAGGTCACCATGGTTGACAGCTATGATGCTATTGTTATTGGCGCAGGTCCGGCCGGCAGTACTGCAGCTTTGACCTTGGCACAAAACAACCTGTCGGTGGCTTTACTAGAGCGCGGCAAATTTCCCGGTTGCAAAAACGTTTTTGGCGGTACTATTTATAGCCAGCCCACAGCCGAGATTATTCCTGCTTTTTGGCAAACAGCACCCCTGGAGCGGCCTGTGATTTTAGATGAACTGTGGTTCCTCCACACCGATTCTGCCGTGCGCATAGGCTTTAGTAACCTACGTTACGCCCGCGCTCCTTATAATAAATTTACTGTCTTGCGTTCCCGCTTTGACCGCTGGCTGGCCGAAAAAGCAGTAGCTGCTGGAGCTGTTTTACGTACCCAGGCCCATGCGCGCGAATTTATATATGATAAAGGAATTTTTACTAGGGGCCCCATCCAGGGCGTAAAACTGGACACTGGCGAAATTCTACGGTCTAATGTGGTAATTATAGCTGAAGGTGTCCTCCCTTTCATGACCTCCAAGGCAGGTCTTATAAAGCAGCAGACACCTTCCCTTGCTTATACACTTTATGTTAAAGAAGTTCTGGGCCTACCCAAAGAAAAGATCAATGACCGTTTCCAGTTAGAAGATAATGAAGGAGCCATTCTCGGTATGGTGGGTTTCCCCACAGCTACAGCTATCGGGAAAGCAGGCATCTGGACCAATAAGGATACCATCTCTCTAGTTGTCGGCGGTTATTTAAACCAGCTTGCCGAGAAAGGTTTAAGTCCCTATTTACTTCTCCAACGGGTAAAACAACACCCCCTAGTGAGGCGCCTCATTGAAGGGGCGGAAGTCTTGGAATATCAAGCTCATATGATACCTAAAGGTGGCTACACCTTTCTCCCCAAACTCTATAATGATCACGTCCTGGTGGCCGGCGATGCCGCCTTTATGATCAGCGGTCGCCGGGGCACTGATTTGGCCATGCTGTCAGGGAAGTATGCTGCCGAAACAGTAATTCAGGCCAAAGCCAAGGGAGACTTTTCAACTAGGATGCTGGCTAACTATGCACAAAAAATTGGTAAGGCCTTTTTTATGGAGGATATAAAAGCAAATCGCCATACTCTCCAGTATTACCAAGAACGGTCTGATGCTGACTACCTCATCAGCAGTACCATCAATGAGCTAGCGAAGGAGTTTTTTAACGTCGATCTGCTAAATGAACATCAAAAGAAAGCGCGTCTTATGCACATTATTCAAGCCAAACAATTCCCCTTAAAAACCTTTAATGATGCCTGGGCAGCCATCCAGCACTGGGGGCCTTTTTAAAATGGTAGAGGCTAGATTTCCCGGCGATCCTTTACCGCTAATTGAAATTAAAGTAAATCACAAATCCCATATCACTCTACGAGACACCAGAGCTTGTCTTAGCTGTGTTAATAAACCCTGCACGTATATCTGCCCTAGCCAAGTTTATGAATGGGAAGAGGATAATATAAAAATCAACTATCCTCGTTGTGTAGAGTGTGGCGCCTGCATGAAGGTCTGCCCTAAGATTATGTGGGAGTACCCGCCAGGAGGATATGGCATCATCTATCGCTATTAAATTTTGTAATTTTTTCCATCTAAGCAGGAAGTAACAACACCATGGCGAATAAGTTTTGCAAGGAATGGAATGGGGAGAGAAACTCCATGCGTTTTAGGTTTGTATTAATCTTTAGCCTGTTCTTGTTTATCTGTGCTACCCACAGTTGGGCCAATCCCCGCAACCCGCAAGAAGAACTAAAAAGACGCTTACAAAAAGTTAACAGTCAGGAATACATACTGTTGCAAGAGATACTCCAGATAGATTCTCGTCTCCAAAAGCTAACCAGTGAAAGGGTTGCTCTAGCTGCCCAACAGGAGCAGCTAAAAAAGGACCTTATTTTAGCCCAAGAAGAAGTAAAAAAGCTGGGAGAAGAGCTGGCCTTAAGCCGGGAAAATTTTAACCAGAGCCTCCGCTTTTTTCAAAGACACGGTGCCTCCCCTTACCTTTTAGCAGCTATGTTTAGTGATAATTTATCTGATTTTTTTATTCGCTGGGAATTATTGCAGCGCTATGTAAATTTTTTGTGGAGCAGGGTGCGCTACCAACTGGCCCTCCACGCCCGAGCTCAGGAAGTCAAAGATGAGATTCAGAACAAGGAAAGGGAAGTTGCCATGGCGGCAGCCCAAGCTGCCAATCTCGAACAGGCATTATTGACCTTAAGGCAAACCCGCGAAACTACTTTAGCAAAAATACGCCAGCAAGCTACCAACTACCAGCAGGCCCTTCTAGCCCTGGAGCAAGCCTGGCAGAAAGCTTTACCACCTCTACAAGCCTTACTTACCACATTCCCTAACTTCCCCTGGGAGAATTTAAATCCTGATAAGATTCACATAGATTATACTCGCGGTCGCGTACTGGCTGAATTTAGCCAAAGCAAACTTAATAACGTCCTACTGCAAGGCCAGGACTCTCTGCGTGGCGTAAGATTTGAACTAACCCCGGAGGGCCTTATTATTCCGGGCCCTGAATTTCGCCTGCAAGGATCCCTCGCAGTAGCCGGCCCCCGCCAGTTAGTATTTACACCCCTGAACCTAGAGCTAGCCGGTTTTCCCCTGGACAGGTCTACCTGGGATGTGCTTTTACCCCAGCCTATTTTCACAATTGAGCTGCCTCCGCCAGCCTTTAATTTAAGGTTTAATAACCTGCAAATCCAGCAAGGGATGATGATCCTGGAACTTCTCCCCTCCCCATAGCCTAGAATACCTTAGCTCCTCAAAACAAAGCTACCCGTAAGGGTAGCCACGCGGGGATAGGAAGGTATATGGTGATGCGCACGCCGTCCGGACTCACTCTTCTTGGCCTTTATGGTCCTCACTAAAGAAAAGTTCATCTACTGTAACTCCAAAAAAGTCAGCCAGTTTCTTCATGATTTCTTTGCGGGGGTGCCGCCGGCCCCCCTCAATCATAGCATACCCGCTCTGGGTGATACCCACCGCTTCGGCGACCTGTTTTTGGCTAAGCTTGCGCTTTACACGCAATCGGTACATCTTCTCATTGCGCAAAGGGATCACCATTTATTTCTGTCATTATTAACCAATATAATCACAATATGCGATAGCTGTCAAGGATTTTTTGCCCAAAAAATTACTTTTAGTGATAATAGTTGCTAAGTATCACAGAGCGTGTTACATTGATGCAGGGTGTATAATTGTGCAATCTTTTGGCGAAAGGCTGGCCGCCCTGCGTAAAGAGAGAGGTATATCGCAGGCTCAGCTGGCTAAAATGCTTAATATGGGACAGAGCACCATTGCCATGTACGAAAAAAACAAGCGCCGTCCCGACCCGGAAACCCTGGAGAGGCTGGCTGATTTTTTTCAGGTTTCAGTAGATTACCTTCTCGGCCGGACTGACTCTCGAGAGAGATTAAAGTACACGCTCACGGAAGATACCCAGGACTTGGTCACCTTACTTTTACTGGAACCACGGCTTAAGGACAGCCTTGCCGATCCGCTTTTTCGCAACCTTCTCAAGCGCCTTCCGGATTTAACACCAGAGGAAAAAGAATTGTTGGCCCAGCACTGGGAATCTTCCTTACGACTAATAGAAAAACGTCGCCAAAGGAACGGCACTTCAACAGAAGATGGCAATTAAACAAAATAGAGGAGCTTGGCGCGGGGAAATGCCTCCCCAATTTCTGTAGTGAAAAAATCCCGTATTGCTTCCATCTGGTCTTCGGGATACACATATTTACCATAACCAAATTGCCCGTGTTTAAATTGTCGTTCTTCTTCCTCTAAAGGGAGTTGTGTTTCGGGATATGCTTCCCGAATAATCTTTTTAGACCTTGAAGTAAAGCGATGGGTAACAAGCTCAAAGGTAAGGTCGGTGTCACCGGGCACGTAATCTTTTACCGTCTGCAACAGTCTTTTGTACTCTTGGCGCCAGCCTTCAAATATAAAAATGGGGGCAATGAGAAACCCCAGGGGATAACCTGCCTGCAAGGTCTTTACGGCGGCCTTTAGCCTGTGTTTTGTACGGGGTACTCCTCTTTCAAATTTCTCGACTACATAATCACAATTCAGGCTAAATCTTATTTCTGTTTTACCTTTGTGATCTATCCCTAACAATCCATCAACATCGGTATACTTGGTGACAAAACGAAATCTGGCATCTGTTAAAGCCGCAAAAAATTCGATAGCTTGTTTAAGCCCTCCTGTCCAGTCCTCCACAGCAACTGGGTCGGACGTAGCAGCTCCTTCAAATACTGTGGTGTCAGGCCTGCGTTCCTTTACATACTCTGCAGCTCGTCTAAAAATATCTTCTAGATTTACGTAAACCTTGACAAAAGGCCTGAGCCCAAGATTCGTGTTAAGATAACAATATTCACACAGTCCGGGACACCCAGAGACCAGAGGTAACTGATAATGGGCAGAGGGCTTACAAGTCTGAAATTCTTTCCTCCTCCACACCGAAATAACCATTATTCGCTTGGAAAACAAAAAGCCCTCCCTAAAAGATTTATGGGGAAATACTGGGATGTTTTTAGTATAGAAGAGCACTTCGATACCCTCGTTATAAAACCGTTTCATCAGCTCTTGCCCTAAGGTATAATTCAGGGCGGCCTTTTGCATGACTACCAGGCGCGGGATAAAAGAGGACATAAAGCCTTCACCTCATGTTTATCTTTCCCCGAGAGAGCATAAAAAAACATGAGAATAAAGCTTGCCAACAGCGTCCATAATATCCGTAAAGAAGCAAATTGGGAGGAGTATATAATGCCAAAACGTGTAGCTGTGGAACGTACCATCAGCGCCATCGGTGACTATCTAACAGAACAGGGATTAGAGGTAGAACAGGTGGACATGAGCAATTTAACGGTTGGCCAGCTGAAAGACTACGGAGCCATTGTAATCAGCGGCCAAGATTCTAATATAATGGGTATGGAAGATATAATTGCTGGAGTTCCCGTAATCCAGGCTGAAGGTAGGACGCCGGCAGAAGTCGCAGAATTGGTAAGGCAAAGAGTGGAATGGCGGTCCTGACCCTTCTCTTGACTTTCCCCCCACTCCCCATGGTATAATGAAGCTGAAAACTTATGGGGTGGAATACCATGGGCCGGCAAATCAAAATTGTCACTGAAAACCGCAAGGCCCGGCATGATTACTTTATTGAAGAAACTTTAGAGGCAGGTATAGCCCTCACCGGAACAGAGGTGAAATCCCTTAGGGGGGGAAAGGCTAACATAAAAGATAGCTTCGCACGGGTTGAAAACGGTGAAGTATTTCTTTACGATATGCATATTAGCCCTTATGAACAGGGCAACCGTTTTAACCACGAACCCCGCCGGCCGCGAAAACTTCTCCTCCATAAAGAGGAAATTCGCCGGCTCATTGGTAAAACCAGAGAAAAAGGGCTGACCCTCATACCTCTAAGAGTTTACTTCAATACCCAGGGCCGAGCTAAAGTAGAATTGGCCCTAGCGAGAGGCAAAAAGCTCTACGATAAGCGCGAAGCTATACGTGAACGCGATGCTAAACGGGAAATAGAGAAAGCCTTTCGCGAGCGGCAAAAGTATTGAGTTGGATGTTATTCAGGGGGGCGTACTGGTTTCGACGGGGGAAGCATTGGCAGAAGTGGCCAGGCGAGATCCCACCTGCTCGTTAAACGGTGGAACTTCTATAAGTGCCGACAAAGAACTAGCTCTGGCTGCCTAAAGGATTAGCAGCCACATCCACCCGGACCCCGCCCGCAGGGTCTGGAGTGGGTGTCGACCTTGGCGGGCTATCCTCTGGGCTTCGGCCTGTGGGCCCGGAGGGAAAAGCTAGCAGGCTGGCTGCAGGTGCACCCAGTTTCCGGGGGGCCCTGCGGTAAGATTAAAACGGAAACTATCCTGGTAGAAGCTTCTGTGGGTGCTCCTTCGGACGGGGGTTCGATTCCCCCCGCCTCCACCAATGAAAATTGGCAGGTCTCAGGATAGGAAGACCTGCTTATATTTTTAGATAAGCCTTGATCATATTGCGGACTTAATCTAAATTCGGGGTAAGCCTTGAAACCGTTACCCAATGTATCACCTTCAGTAATGGGAGGAAACGCCACTCAAAATATAGGTTCATCAGAACCTGATGGTATCAGTTTTAGTTCAACGCTATCTGCAACTAATACTGGCGTTTTTAGCTTTTTTGCTTTAGTCGACGCCAAGCTGGCCATATTGACTAAATGCTTGACAATATACCCAGGATTCTCGGTCAGGTTGCGGATACCCGAACGTCGCCCACCCGCTATTCCTGCCGAAATGGTCACTTTTATTTCGTGTGGCCATTTTTCATTTTCAATATGTGTTACTATTTGCCAGGCTAACTCTTCTGCTCTCTCAAGGGGCCTGGTAGTTACAATGGCGAACTCATCACCAGCATAACGGCACAAGGTATCTTGTTTCTCATCCATTAAGCACTTTAATATTTCCGCCGTTCGGTAAAGAATGGTATCGCCGTAAACGTGGCCATATTCTTTGTTAATAAGTGCAAAGTTATCTATATCCAGGAAGATTATAGCTATTTCATAACCTTCTTCTAAGAGTTGGGCAGCTTTATCGTAAAAAATTTCAGCCTTATACAGGCTTGTGAGGGAATCGATATATTTGCCTAATTCGGCTGCGACCCGCGTCTTGGTAACAATACCCAAAATGCCTTTCTCATCTACGACTACCAGGCGCTCGATTTTATACTTTTGTAACAACTTTTGTGCCTCGCAAAGGGAAGCTGAAGGCGGTACAGTTATAACGTCTCTGGTCATGGCATCGGACACTAACCTATTGGGGTGAGAACGCTTAATATCCCTGGAGGTTATTATACCTACGAGTTTGCCCTCGTCTACTACCGGGAGGCAACCTATAGCGTGACGCTCCATAATTGTTGCTGCCCAGCGTACACTGGCTGAAGAACAGATGGTATAAAGTTTCTCGCTCAAGAGATGTCTCACGGTCAACACTATAAAGTCACCAACCTGGTCACCTCAATGGATACCTTTACCTGGGCCTTTATTACCATCCTATCATCGGCTATACGTTTCCCTTCTTCGACGATGATAGGCAGGAGCTTTTCCTTAGGGAGAAGCTTCAGGAGGGATTTCTTTACTACTACAGCCTCAAAAACCTCGTGGTCAACCTGAACAACCTCGTATTGTTCCGGTGAGACGGCGTCCACCATTCGCCTTATAGCTTCAGGAGCTACCGGTGCGGCCTTGCCCACCAGTAATACATCTTGCATAGGAGGAATTTCAAATTCCGAAAGCTTTATGGCTACTTCAGCCTTGCGCTCAGTATCAACAGGGCTAGTTGCTCGCTCCATCAAAAAATCCTCCTTTCACTTAATTCTTTAACAACAGTTTGGCATAAAAACTTCCCTGCTTTCAAGCTCCGCCGGGCCTGGGACCAGAATTTATTTTAACTTAATAGTTGTGGAGGTAAAAAAGTATATGGCCGCCTGACATGGGAGAAACTGTCCGTTTTCACCAGGGGGATCCAGACGTAGATCATGCCGAAACTAGCTCTAGGTCTACCTGACGGGCTTCTACATTCACCCGGACAACCTGTACTTTTACTGGCTGGCCTATCTTAAAAGATCTGCGGCGGTGTTCACCCACTAGAGCCATCTGGTCCTCAAGGTAATGATAATAATCATCTGTAAGGCTAGAAACGTGTACCAGCCCTTCTACGGTATTTTCCAGTTCCACGAAAAAGCCGTAAGGCACTACACCGCTAATAATGCCCGAATAAACTTCGCCCACCCGCTCCTTCATGAACTCCACCATCTTCATTAGAAGGGATTCCCTTTCTGCCTCCTCAGCTATCCTTTCCTGTTCCGAAGCGTGAGCTGCCGCCTGGGCCACAAACTCTTTTAGCTTCTCTACCCGCCGGGGATGGAGCTTACCTTTGGCTAAAACTTCCCGCAAAATACGGTGGACCACTAAATCGGGATACCGCCGTATGGGAGAAGTAAAATGGCAGTAATATTGGGAAGCCAATCCAAAGTGGCCCAGGGCCCCTGGCGCGTAACGAGCCCGCATAAGGGAGCGCAAGATCACGGTATTGATAACCCGCTCTTCCGGCCGTCCCCGTACTGCATTTACAATACGCTGTAGCACTTTGGGATGTACCCGGCCTTCGCTGTCCCTGCGCACATGGTACCCGAAATGACCCAAGAAATTATTCAATTCTTCCAGTTTGTCCGGCGCCGGTTCCTCATGTACACGATAGATAAGGGGGATATCCAAGAAGTATAGGTGCTGGGCAATTACTTCGTTGGCCAGTACCATAAATTCTTCAATAATCCTCTCTGCTATACTGCGCTCCACCCGGACAATCTCTACCGGCCGGCCATCCTCGTCCAACAAGACTTTAGCCTCCGGGAAATCAAAATCAATGGCCCCCCGTTTCATCCTTTTCTCATGCAAAATAAGGCAAAGTTCTTCCATAAGGCGAAAATCTTCTGCCAGGTCGGCATAACGCGCCATTAAATCCGGATCGCGATCTACCAGGATGCGCCGGACGGCATCATAGGTCATACGTTCCCGCACCCTTATCACTGAAGGAAAGATTTCGTAGTTTACTACCTTACCCTGGGGGGAAACTTCCATCACCACCGACATGGCTAAGCGGTCGGCTCCGGCATTTAAGCTACAAATGCCGTTGGAGAGGCGAGGTGGTAACATGGGAATAACCCGGTCCACCAGATAAACGCTGGTCCCCCGGCGAAAGGCTTCTTTATCCAAGGCCCCGCCTTCCTTGACATAATAACTTACATCAGCAATGTGTACCCCCAGGAGGTAGTGCCCGTTGGGCAAGCGCTCCAGAGAAACCGCATCGTCCAGATCTTTAGCGTCGGCTCCATCAATGGTTACCAGCCGCCAATCCCGCAGGTCCCGTCTGCCTTCCAGGTCTTTAGGCTCTATTTCTTCCTTAATCTTTTTAGTTTCCCGTTTTACCGCTGGGGGAAACTCCGGATCCAAATTATATTTTTTAATTATAGATAGGACATCCACCCCCGGCGCCTCGGCTGGACCTAAAACTTCAATTATCCTTCCCTCGGGATTACGCCGCGCTTCCGGCCAGCGGGTGATCTCCACTACCACCTTGTCCTTATGGCTAGCTCCCCCGCTCTCCTCCGGCGGGATAAAAATATCCTGCTGCAAGTGGGGATCGTCAGGGATCACGAAACCAGAGCGGCGGTTCCGCTCATAGGTGCCCACTATCCGGTAATTGGCCCGCTTTAAGACCCGGATTATCTCCCCTTCCCTGCGCCGGCTACCCTGGTTAGGCAACAGGCGGGCCAGTACCAGGTCCTGGTGCATGGCTCCGTTTAAATTGGTCGGGCTAATGTATATGTCTTCCTGCTCTCTATTTAAAGGTAACAGGAACCCAAAACCCTTAGGCGACATCTGCAGCTTGCCAGCCACCAAACCCATCTTTTCGGGCAGGCCATACTTGTTCTTTCGGGTACGTACTACCCGGCCTTCTAACTCCAGTTTCTGCAGGAGTTCCTTCAAGGCCTCTAGACTGCCGCCCAGGATTTCCTGGACCTCCTCCAGCGTCATGGGATGATAAGATTTTTGCTGCATTAAGTCGAGCACATTGTTTGTATCCAAGGAAACCACAGCTAAATTGGCCCTGCGTTAGGCCTTTCCCCCTTTCCTCACCTTTCCTCTAATTGCCCTTTATTTTTCCCCACCAGAGACCTTTTTCTACGTAATTTATTCCTCACCTTGCACGTTTAAGCACCACTATAGGCGTCTGCTCATCTTCGTTGCCAAAAGGATTATCCCTCAAAGCCTCCTTGACCGCTGGCAGATATTCTTTCTTAGTAATACCTATGATATCTACACAACCCAGGTCATTGACATCGGCAATTACAGCCTCGGCTCCCGTAGCTTTTTTTATAGCTTCCACTACCTTGGCCGGGTCCTTGGGACCCAGAATAATATGGCGTTCGTAAGGATACATAGTGCCGGCGACATCATCGATTAAGGCCAGTTGCCTTCCCGCCACTATGTAAAAAAAGCCCTTCTTACGCAGGAGTCTGCCCACGGCAGCAGCTGCGCATCCGGCTAAGATTCGTACATGGCCCACTTCGTTGATGGCCAGTTGCATGGCTGCCGGTGTAGCCAGACTACCTCCTTTGCCCGGAAAGCGGCAAAGGAAACGTGCCAGCCAGCCCGGCCTTACTGTTTCAGGCAAAACAGCTCGCCCCTGAGTGATGGCTACTACACTCTCAGCAAGCGCAATAACATCTCCCCTGGCCGCAATACCGGAAGTATAATAGCGAGCCACTTCAACTATATCATCTTTTTCCGAGATAATGTGGGTGCGAATAGGAATTTTACCGGAAAAGGCAATACTGGAACCTTCAGCTTTTCTGTTCATAGCCTAATTTTGCCCCTTTAGTGATAAAGTGATAAAAGCTACTTATAACAGCAAGCGCCAATTTGCGGTGAAAATAAGGGTTACGCAAAATACCTTCGTCTACCCAGTTGGTAATAGTGACAGTTTCCAATAGTAAACCGTACCTGTCACCCAGGGGAGCCAAATCCGGGCAAGGTTCCACGCCGCGCCCCGGAATCTTGGTTTTATTAATTATCTCTTCCAGGGCTAGATAGGCCAGAGTTGCACCCTCTTTAGCCTGGGGATTATAGAGGACGGCAGCTCCCCTGACTTTCCGATCTGGTACCCCATGTGTATGTATACTAATGAATAGTGCGGTGTCGGCCTCCGCCTTCTTAAGCCGTTCCTGCCAGGAAGGATTTTCCTCCATTCCCCGCGTCAGAATTACCTCTGCTCCTAGACGCTGCAAAGCCCTGAGGAATTCCTGGGCCGTGGTCCATACTACATCCTTTTCCCAGAGGTTGACCGGCCCCCGGTGGCCTCCGTCCGCACCCCCATGGCCAGGATCAAGGACGATACCCTTGCCCTGGTAAAATTTCTTTAGGGGTTCACGGCTAAAGTGCAATATCACCCTAGCCGGCAGGCCATCCCGAGTACTGGTAAAAACCTCAGTCTCTGTTTCCAGGTGAATATTAAAACTAACTTCTCCTGCCGGTTCCTCCTCGATGGTCACTTCCCCGATAATTCCGTCTTTTACCTTTAAAACTCCCGGGTACATGTTAACCTTTGCACTGGCTCGAAGTTGGTAAAGATGAGGCTTAAGCTGGAACAGCCTAAAAGGAAAAAGGCTAGTGGCTTCAATAACTACTAAGCTTTCGTCCGGAGGAGTTTCTTTTTCCTGTATCTTGCTAAAGATATTTGTAAGACGAGGCATTTCAACCACTTATTTCCACCTTCTTTATATAAACTACCTAAAATTATAGTATTAATATAACCCTCCTTCAATTACCACCTTCTTTTTCGCCCCAGGTATTACCAGCCTAGCATTAGTCTCCTGGAGTATAATTTGGCCCCTGTAAATTTAAGGCCCCAGAGCTTCTCTCTGGAGCCTTAATTTTACAGGGGGCAAAATTTTCAAAGACCTAATTCCTGAGCTATCCCCTTCATGGCCTCCAGGCCAATCCGGAGAAATTCCTCTAGAGACAAACCCAAGTCCTGACAAGCCGCAATCTGTTCGCGCTTAGCCCCCCGGGCAAAGGATTTCTCGTGGTAGCGGTTAAGCAAAAAGGGCACATCTACCGGGGCCAGTTTTTTCTCCGGGCGGATCAGGGCCGCCGCCACTATGAGCCCCGTTAAAGGATCAGTGGCATACAGGGCTTGGCTCAAACGGTCCTTCCTGGGCAGGCCATGGATTTCATTATGGGCTTTGACAGCATAGACGATCTCCGGGTCCACCCCTGCCCGCTCCAGCATTTCTCCGCCTACCAAGCTATGGCGTTCCGGATTGTTTTTGGTCTCCTCATAGTCTATATCATGCAGCAGGCCGGCCAGCCCCCATTTCTCCTCATCTTCACCTAAATGTCCGGCCAGGGCTTGCATAACGGCTTCTACAGCCAGACAATGCTTAAGCAGATTGGGAGTGGCTATATGTTTTTCCAAAAGCTTAACGGCTTCCTCTCGCTGCAACTCCATCATCACTCCACTACTTTACATCATAAACAACGGCGCAAACACCAGAGAAACAATGGTCATAAGCTTAATGAGGATGTTCATGGACGGGCCGGAGGTGTCCTTAAAGGGATCGCCTACCGTGTCTCCGTTCACCGCTGCTGCGTGGGCCGGCGAGCCCTTGCCTCCGAACTGGCCACCTTCAATATACTTCTTGGCGTTGTCCCAGGCGCCACCAGCATTGGCCATCATTACCGCCAGCAGGAAGCCAGTTACCGTGGCTCCGGCAAGTAGCCCCCCAAGGGCTTCCTTGCCCAACCCGGGAAGGAGCCCTACCCCTAGAGGAACAACTACGGCCAAAAGCCCCGGCACCAGCATTTCTCTTAAGGCCGCCCCAGTGCTGATGGCCACACAACGAGCATAATCAGGCCGGGCTTTGCCTTCCATCAAGCCAGGAATATTTTTAAACTGGCGCCGCACCTCTTCTATCATATCGAAGGCGGCCCGGCCTACGGCCTTCATGGTCAGGGCGGCAAACAGGAAGGGCAGCATACCCCCGATGAAAAGACCGGCTACCACTTTAGGATTGGTCAAATCAATGGACATAATTTTAGCTGCTGCTGTATAAGCCGAGAAAAGCGCTAAGGCTGTAAGGGCAGCAGAACCGATGGCAAAACCTTTACCGATGGCGGCCGTGGTGTTACCCACGGCATCCAGAGTATCGGTAATCTTACGCACCTGGGGCTCCAGCTCGGCCATCTCCGCAATACCCCCGGCATTGTCGGCAATAGGGCCGTAAGCGTCCACAGCCACCGTAGTACCTGTAGTGGACAGCATACCTACAGCCGCCAGGGCAATACCATAGAGGCCGGCAAATTTATAAGCGACCAGGATGGCGATAACAATAACAATGATGGGCAAAGTAGTGCTGAGCATGCCGGTGCTCAGGCCCGCAATAATATTGGTGGCGGTACCCGTCTGGGAGGATTTGGCGATTTCTCTCACGGGTTCATAATCGGCGGAAGTATAGTATTCAGTAATCCGCCCGATGAGCACTCCCGCCACCAGGCCGGCCACTGTAGCCAGGAACACTCCCATCCCGCTATAAGTTGCATTTCCCACCTGGAAACGGGAGGGCAAAAGGCCCGTAGTTACAAAATAGGTACCTATAATGGCCAAAATGCTGGCCACCATGGTTCCAGTGTTCAGGGCTTTTTGCGGGTTGCCGCCTTCTTCAGTGCGGACAAAGAAGGCACCAACAATAGAAGCCACGATTCCTACGGCCGCTACCATCAAGGGTACAATAGTGCCGTTGGTAATCCCCAAAGCAGCGCCCAGGGCGATGCCAGAAACAATGGAGCCTACATAGGATTCAAAAAGGTCGGCTCCCATGCCAGCCACATCGCCTACATTATCCCCCACATTATCGGCGATCACGGCCGGGTTGCGGGGATCATCCTCGGGTATACCTGCCTCTACCTTACCTACCAGATCGGCCCCTACGTCGGCTGCTTTGGTATAAATACCGCCACCCACCCGGGCGAATAGGGCAATAGAACTGGCGCCCAGGGCAAAACCGTTAATTATATTCGGGTTATCGAAGATAAGATTAACTATTCCCAACCCCAGTAAGCCTAAGCCTACTACGCACATGCCCATAACTGAGCCGCCGGAAAAGGCAATATTTAAAGCGGCATTCAGGTTTCTCCGGGCAGCATTGGCTGTCCGAACATTGGCTCTAGTGGCTACATTCATGCCGATATAACCGGCCCCAATGGAGCACAGGGTACCGAGAATATAGGCAATGGCCGTGACCGGCTGCATGCTCTCCGCGCCCTTAGTCATCACACCGGTAATTACGATCAAAGCTGCCATGCCTAATACAAAAAATATCAGGGTACGGTACTCCCGCATAAGAAAGGCCATGGCTCCTTCGTGGATAGCGGCAGCAATTTCCTGCATACGCGGCGTGCCGGGATCAGCCTGGTTAACCCGGTTGGTTAAATAAAAAGCAAAGACCAGGGCCAAAATCCCCGTTACCGGTGCTATTAAGCGCAAATCCAAAGGTGTCAACCCCCTTTATGCTGTAAAGCTATACTAGGGAAAGCAACAAAGTCAGCAGCAAGAAAGCTGCAGCCAGACCGGCTGAAATTTTAGCTAAAAATTCATCCAGGCCCTTTTTTTTGCCGAAAATGCTTTCGGCCCCGCCGGCAATGGCACCGGAGACACCTGCGCTGCGCCCCGACTGCAACAATACCGAAGCTATTAATGCTAAAGCCATCAGAATTTGAAGAGCCAACAGGATATTACGTAACACCTTATCACCTCCTGGAGAAGGAAATATAGTATAGCACATTTCCCTTAGGAATGCCTTTATTGTAGCACATACGGCCAAAATAGACAAGGATTAAAGGAGGCAGGCCTCAAAAACCCACCTCCTTAAAAAAGATATCTTCTAATAATAAAAGTGTCGCCGTTATTTCCCTTTCTTCAAGTTATAGAAAGCTCCCAGCCCGGCGAAGGTAGCAGCCAAATCCAGATCTTCCTCAATGCGCAAAAGCTGGTTGTATTTGGCCACCCTGTCGGTCCGCGAAGGAGCGCCGGTCTTTATCTGGCCGGCATTGGTGGCCACCACGATATCCGCAATGGTAGTATCTTCCGTCTCGCCAGAACGGTGGGAAACGACGGCAGTATAGCCTGCTCGCTGGGCCATTTCAATGGCCTCCAGTGTCTCGGTTAAAGTGCCTATCTGGTTAACCTTGATCAGGATGGAATTGGCCACTCCCATCTCAATACCCCGGCGCAGCCTTTGGGTGTTGGTGACAAAAAGGTCATCGCCCACCAGCTGAACCTTGTTCCCTAACCTTTCTGTCAAAAGCCGCCAGCCTTCCCAGTCGTCTTCGGCCAGGCTATCTTCCAGGGAAATAATGGGATATTTTTCTACCAGAGAAGTATAAAACTCTACCATTTCTTCGCTAGTGCGAGTCACCCCTTCTCCCGCAAAGACATACTTGCCCTCGCGGTACAGCTCCGTGGCCGCCGTATCCAGGGCCAGGAAAACATCTTTGCCCGGCTCATAGCCGGCCCGGGCGATGGCCTCCAGGATAACCTCGATGGCCTCTACATTAGAACTCAAATTGGGGGCAAAGCCGCCTTCGTCTCCTACAGCAGTATTAAGCCCCTTGCCCCTAAGCACCGCTTTGAGGTGATGAAAGATTTCCGCTCCCATGCGCAGGGCTTCGGCAAAGGTTTCGGCCCCGGCCGGCATAATCATAAATTCTTGGATGTCCACGTTATTGTCGGCGTGCTTTCCACCGTTTAATATGTTCATCATGGGCACCGGCAAGGTATGGGCATTGACCCCGCCCAGGTAACGATACAAAGGTAGCCCCAGGGCGGCCGCCGCCGCTTTGGCCACCGCTAGAGATACGCCCAGAATGGCATTGGCTCCCAGTTTACCCTTATTGGGAGTACCGTCCAGTTCAATAAGCTGCTGATCGATAGCCCGCTGGTCCAGGGCATCCATCCCCACAATTTCGGGAGCAATTACCGAGTTTACATTGTTTACGGCCTCTTGCACACCCTTGCCCAGATAACGATGTTGGTCATTGTCCCTCAGCTCTACTGCTTCATAGGCACCAGTGGAGGCGCCGGAAGGGACAGCGGCCCTGCCCATGGCCCCGCTTTCTAATACTACCTCCACTTCCACTGTAGGATTGCCGCGAGAATCTAAAATCTCCCGGGCGTAAATATCATTAATAATAGTCATAGTTACACCTCCACCTATTTTACCTCTAAAATTAAATTCTTGCCAGTCATAGCTTCCGGCTGCTCAAGGCCCAGCAAGGACAGCACTGTGGGCGCCACATCCTCCAGGGAACCTTCCCTCAACTTCACCTGGCGGTACCTCTCGTCGATCAGCAGGAAGGGCACCAGGTTGCTAGTATGGGCGGTATGGGGTTCCCCGTTGGGTTCAATCATCTCTTCAGCATTGCCGTGATCGGCAGTAATTATAAGGGGTGCCCGGCGATCCAGCATGGCTTCCGTAATACGGCCGAGGCACTCATCCACCGCTTCCAGAGCTCTAATGGTAGCCTGAAGATCACCGGTGTGCCCTACCATATCGGGGTTAGCAAAATTAAGGACAATAAAATCGTATTGGTCCAGCCTCTTTAGTACCTCAAAAGTGACTTCATAGGCGCTCATCTCGGGCTTTTGATCATAGGTAGCCACTTTAGGTGAAGGTATGAGCAGGCGGTCCTCGTTGGGAAAGGGCTCCTCCACCCCGCCGTTAAAAAAGAAGGTGACATGGGCATACTTTTCCGTCTCAGCAATGCGTAGCTGTTTCAACCCCGCCCGGCTGATAATCTCTCCCAAGGTATCTCTCAAATCTTGAGGAGGGAAAGCTACCGGTGCGGGAATAGTAACGTCGTACTGGGTAAGGCAAACAAAACTAATATTAAGCCTTCCGCCCGGCCGTTCAAAATACTCAAAGTCCCTATCCACAAAAGCCCGGGTCAACTGGCGAGCCCGGTCAGCCCGGAAATTAAAGAAAATGACTGCATCCCCATCTTTGATAGTAGCCAGGGGACGACCGTCGCGGACGATCACCGAAGGCTCCACAAATTCATCGGTAATATTCCGTTCATAGGAAGCCTCTAAAGCCTCCATGGCGCTGGCAGATTTATAACCCTCTCCGGCCACCAGAGCGCGGTAAGCCCTGGCGGTGCGCTCCCAGCGGCGGTCCCGGTCCATGGCGTAGTAGCGGCCCATAATGGTGGCGATGGCTCCCTTGCCTCGCCGGCGGCATTCCTCTTCCACCGCCTCTATGTACTGGCCCGCAGAGGCCGGTGGCACATCCCTGCCATCCAGGAAAGCGTGGATGTACACCTTGTCCATGCCTTCGCGTCCGGCCAGCTCCAGAAGAGCGTAGAGGTGCTCCAGGTGGCTATGCACTCCTCCATCGGAAAGGAGCCCTAAAAGATGCAGAGCTCCCCCTCGCTCTTTAGCCCACCGCAGAGCATCGAGTAAAACCGGATTTTTAAAGAAGGAACCATCGCGGATAGCCCGGCTGATGCGGGTGAGCTCCTGGTAAACAATACGGCCGGCGCCAATGTTCAGGTGGCCTACTTCCGAGTTGCCCATCTGGCCTGGTGGCAGCCCCACCGCTTCCCCTGAAGCCTGTAGCAGAGTGTGAGGAAATTCTTGCCACAGCCGGCTGAAATGGGGTAGCCGGGCCAGAGCCACGGCATTCCCCTCCCGGTGTTCGCTAAACCCCCATCCATCCAAGATCATTAACATCAAAGGTTTATTCATCTCGTTCCCCCGCTGCAGTATTTACAATGGCGGCAAAAGATATAGCGTCCAAGCTGGCTCCTCCCACCAGGGCTCCGTCTATATCGGGCTGGGCCATGAATTCGGCAATGTTCTCGGGTTTTACACTACCTCCGTACTGGATGCGGCAGCTCTCGGCTACTTCTTGGCCGTACATTTCGGCCAGCAATCCCCTAATAAAGGCTATGACTTCCTGGGCATCCCTGCCCGTAGCGTTTTTACCCGTGCCGATGGCCCAGACAGGCTCGTAAGCCACCACCAGGCGGGCTACCTGCTCAGGGGTTAAGTTTCCTAAGCCTTCTTCCACCTGGCGCCGGCAGACCTCCAGGGTTTTCCCCGCCTCCCGCTCGGCCAGGGTTTCTCCTACGCATACAATGGGTATAAGATCGGACCTGAAGGCAGCCTGGACTTTTTTCTGGACAGCGGCATCGGTCTCCCCGAAATACTGGCGCCGTTCGGAATGGCCTATAATGCAGTAACGACACCCCAGTTCCTTTAACATAGGGCCGGAAACTTCCCCGGTATAAGGTCCCTCATCTTCCCAGAAAAGATCCTGGGCACCCACACTGATATTGGAACCCGCAGCAGCAGCTACGGCCGCTGCCAGGGCAGTAAAAGGTGGACAAACCACTACCTCCCCTTGGGCTGCTCCCACCAAAGGCTTCAATTCCTCTATAAGACGCCGCGCTTCACTGGCTGTCTTATACATCTTCCAGTTGCCGGCAATAATGGGTTTACGCTTGCGCAAAGTGACTCCCCCTTCCTTCTGGGCGGGCACATATTTCCATAACTCCACGGAAAGAAAGGTTCCCCTGGCGCCTCCCCCTGTTTCGCAGGGGAGGCAAGCTAGGCCTTATCGCTTAAAGCCACTACTCCGGGCAGTTGCCGTCCTTCCAGGAACTCCAGGGAAGCGCCTCCGCCGGTGGAAATGTGGGTAATCTTATCGGCCAAGCCCATTTTCTCCACCGCTGCCACCGAATCGCCACCGCCTACGATAGTGGTCCCCTTAACCTCCGCTACAGCCCGGGCTACGGCTTCCGTACCGGCAGCAAAGGGTTCCATTTCAAAGACGCCCATGGGACCATTCCAGACCACAGTCCGGGCCTCCTGTAAGGCCTTAGCAAATACTCGCCTGGTTTCCGGGCCGATATCCACAGCCATCCATTCCTCAGGCACGGCATTGACCGCTACCACCTGATGAGGTGCCTCAGGCGCCAGCTCGCGGGCCACTACTAAATCCTCGGGGAGAAGCAAATTGATTTTTCTTTTCTCCGCTTCCGCCATAAGTTCCGCCGCCAGGGCCACTTTATCCTCTTCTACCAGGGATTTCCCCATGTTATAACCCCGGGCCTTAAGGAAAGTATTGGCCATACCGCCGCCGATGATAAGGGTGTCCACTTTGGACAGCAAATTGCGAATAACGCCGATCTTGTCCGAAACCTTAGCCCCGCCAATAATGGCCACAAAGGGGCGTTCGGGATTAGCCAGGGCTTGGCCCATGATCTCAATTTCCTTCTGCATGAGGAAGCCAGCTGCCGACGGCAGGTAATGAGCCACCCCTTCGGTAGAAGCATGGGCGCGGTGGGCCGTACCGAAAGCATCGTTGACATAAATATCGGCCAGGGACGCCAGCTTCTTGGCAAACTCCGGATCATTTTTCTCTTCTTCAGGGTAAAAACGGATATTCTCCAGGAGCAAAACTTCCCCAGGGTTTAGCTCGGCTACAGCCTTTTCCACTTCTGGGCCAATACAGTCGTTTACTTTTTTTACGGACTGGCCCAGGAGTTCCTCCAGGCGCCGGGCCACAGGGTCCAGCCGCAGGGCTTCGTTTACCTTGCCCTTGGGGCGGCCCAGGTGAGATACCAGGATGACTTTGGCCTTCTGATCTATCAGGTATTTTATGGTAGGCAAGGCAGCACGGATACGGGTATCGTCGGTCACCTGGCCGTTTTCCAAGGGAACATTAAAGTCCACGCGAACCAATACCCGCTTCTGGGCACAATCCAAATCTTTGAGGGTGAGCTTATTCACCGCCAAACACCTCCTGTATGTGGTCAATCAAAGCGGCCGCCTTATAGGCGACCGCTCCTCTACCTCGTAGAAGCTATCAGTAGATTACATCTACAGTCCCTTGGAAGCCATGTAGGCCGCCAGATCAATTACCCGGTTGGAATAGGCCCACTCGTTATCGTACCAGGCTATCACCTTGACCATGGTGCCATCCATGACCATGGTAGACAAGGCGTCCACAATGGACGAGCGAGGATCACCGTTGAAATCCCGGGAGACCAGAGGTTCATCGCAATAGCCAAGGATACCTTTGAGCTCTCCTTCAGCCGCCGCCTTAAAGGCAGCATTCACTTCTTCTACGGTGGTAGCCTTTTCTACATCGGCTACCAAATCAACTACAGAAACGTTGGGTGTAGGCACCCTCATGGCAAAGCCGTTAAGCTTGCCTTTTAATTCAGGCAATACCAATCCAATGGCTTTGGCCGCGCCCGTAGTGGTGGGAATGATGGACATACCTGCTGCCCGGGCCCGGCGCAAGTCTTTGTGTACCAGGTCGAGGATCCTCTGGTCGTTGGTATAGGAGTGGGCAGTGGTCATGAGGCCGCGCAAGACCTTAAAATGCTGGTGCAGGACTTTAACTACAGGGGCCAGACAGTTGGTAGTACAGGAAGCATTGGAAACGATGTGGTGCTGGGCCGGATCATACTTATCTTCATTGACGCCCATAACAATGGTGATATCTTCATTCTTGGCCGGGGCAGTAATAATAACTTTTTTGGCACCGGCCTGGCGGTGAGCAGCTGCTTTAGTGGCATCCGTAAATACTCCTGTGGATTCTACTACAATGTCTACTCCTAAATCCTTCCAGGGGAGCTTGGCCGGATCTTTCTCGGCGAAAACCTTAATTTCCCGGCCTGCCACCACCATAACGTCCCCCCGGGCTTCCACTTCCACATTTAAGCGGCCGTGAACAGAGTCGTACTTCAACAGGTGAGCATTCGTTTGGGCATCGGCCAGATCATTCACCGCAATTACTTCTACTTCCGGGTTTTGCAGAGAAGCGCGCATTACTAGACGACCGATACGGCCGAAACCGTTAATAGCAACTTTGACTGGCATATCTATGTATCCTCCTTCCCCAAGTAGTATATCTCTTGCGGGTTTAAATTATAATTGTGGTTTTGGTTACAATCCCCTTCTTGTATTCAACATACACCATAAAAATCCTCTTTCCCAAAATGAAATTTAGGTGACCTTCTTAGGTCACCGTCTTCCAGGCCATTTTAGTTATAACGCTTCCTCTTGCTAGCCGCCGGAATGCCCAACTCATCCCGGTACTTGGCGACAGTCCGGCGGGAAATCTGAATACCTTGCTGCTGCAAAAAGTTAGTCAATTGTTGGTCCGTTAAAGGCGAGGAAGGATCTTCATGGGTTACAGCTTCAGCAATTAATTTTTTTATACTTTCCGCTGCAGCCACGCCATCCCTTTTGGCCACTCCACTGGTGAAGAAGAATTTTAACTCAAAAAGGCCTTGGGGAGTCTGAACATATTTGTTAGCCGTAGCCCGGCTTACCGTGGACTCATGTAAACCCAGCCTTTCGGCCACCTGCCGCATGGTCAGGGGCTTAAGGTATTTTATCCCTTTTTCCAAAAATTCCCTCTGTTCTTCGACGATACAGCTTACTACCCGGTAAAGAGTTAAGCGCCGCTGTTCCACGCTGCGTATGATCCAGGCCGCAGCATTAAGCTTATCCTCAATAAATTTGCGTGTCTGGGAATCACAGGCTTCCTGGCGCAAAAGCGCCTGGTAGTGGGGATTGATCCCCAAGCGAGGGGCAGCTATATCATTAATTAAAACAACATAATCGTTCCCCACCCGCTCCACAATTACATCCGGGATAATATACCGCACGTCCCGATGGCTGCCAAAGGTGCGGCCCGGCTTGGGGTCCAGCTTGCGGATAAAATCGACGGCTGCCTGTACTTCGGACAAACTTAGTCCTAGTTGCCGGGCAATTTTAGCTAGCCTGCCCTCAGCTACATCCGCCAAAAAATGCCGTATGATTTTTTCTGTACCTGCTGGTATATCACGATACTGGCGTAACTGGAGCAACAAACACTCTACGAGATCTCGCGCTCCGACTCCCGGTGGATCAAACCTCTGAATAATTTCCAGTACTCGCCACACCTGGCCCGGATGCACTTTTAGGCAACTGGCTGCTTCTTTAAGGGAAATTTTTAAATAGCCGTTCTGGTCAATGTTGCCTATAAGGAAGGAGCCAATGGCCAGGTCCAGGCTATCCTTTAAGGCCAGCTTTAACTGCAATAACAGGTAATCGTGTAAGCTCTGCCCGTCGGCAGCCGGGTAATTTTCTTGTAAATGCTGTTCTTTCTTCTCATAAGGAACTCGCACATAACCCAGATCACTGCCGTCGGCGAAGTATTCTGTCCAGTCAAAATCAAAATCGTCTACCTCTTCACCGCCTTCAAGCATCAGGTTTTCTGGGTCTTCCCGCAGCTCCAAAATGGGGTTTTCTTCTAATTCCTGCTGAATATAATCAGCCAGCTCCAGGGTGGAAAGCTGCAAAATGACAATGGCCTGGCGCAATTCAGGAGTCATAATCAATTTCTGGGTCTGTTCCAAGTGAAGCCCCATGCCGGTGCGCATGCTTTTCCACCCCTTTCTTTATCCCTTCTGGCTCTAACTTCTTAATACAATATTAATATTCTTTCTCTCCGATTATTTTCCTGCCTAAAAAGTAAAGAATTAAACCCCCGCTTAAAAGGATAGCAGTTACGGCAGCCAATGCTACCTGGTCTTCACGAAAAAGGTAAGGGTGCCACCCCAAAACATAATCTACATAGTCGTTTAGCAAAAGCCAACCTCCGGTTAAAAGAGCCTGCCTGAAGGTTAGGGGCCAATGGCGCAGAAAAAGATAGCCTTCGGCGGCCATACCGAGGTGACTTAAAAAAAGCATGGTTTCTACCGGAGTCACTTTGGCCCCTTGTAACCAATAATCTAAGATTACCACGCAAGCCCACAGGCCATATTTAATTACCGATGCAGCGGCTACCAGGCGTAATAAATTATTTTCTTTGCCCCTCAGGGCTAGAGCTAGAGCCGTAGCAAAAAGGGTGGTGGAGAGGGGGCTATCCGGAGTAAAAACCCACCAAAACCAAGGAGTGGCAGCTAGCTGTTCGTGATACCAGTAATAACCATAAAGGGAACCCAAAAAGTTAATGACTAAAAGGGTTTTTAAGAACCACGGCCTGTAGGGGTTGTCCCAGAGCAGGTCTTTCGTCCAAAGAAGGACGCCTTTAGCGGTGGTGATCCTTGTCCGTCTGGTCCGCTTAGTCATCGCCGGTCCCCACTTATAAGAGTGCATATCCCTATACCTGGAAAAAGAAAGTCACAAACTGGGGCGTTGAGCCCGAGAATGAGTTGAGCTTATTTTATGGGCCGGGCGGGCACCCCAGCTACAACGGCTCCCGGTGGCACATCCCGGGTTACTACTGCTCCTGCCCCTACAATGGCGCCGTCGCCGATGCGTACACCCGGTAAGATGGTCGCATTGGCCCCTATAAGCACCCAGGAGCCGATTTCCACTCTACCTAAGCGGTACTCATGGGGCAAAAATTCGTGGCACAAAATAGTAGCATTATAACCGATAATGGTATTTTCCCCAATAATAATTAAGTCCGGCCGTAATACATCAAACATGGCCATGAGCCCCACGGAAGCGGAAGAAGCCACTTTTATCCCCACCAGACGAAGAAGGAAATTTTTTAACCACAGAAAGGGCAAATAGCGGCTTAGTTGAATGAGGCTAAAATTCCAAGCCACCCGCCACAGGGGAGCCACTTGGCGCCAGCAGGCCATGGAGTTGGTGCTATTTACCGGATATATTTGTAGCCGGCGCATCCGATCTCTCCTTACCCTTAAGATCTATAGCCATGGCTTCCAGTCGTCGCAGACGATGGTTAATACCGGACTTACCCACCCGGGGGGTGAGCATTTCCCCCAGCTCTTTAAGGGTAGCCTCCGGATAGCGCAGTCTCAGCTCCGCCACTTCGCGCAAGGCCGGTGGGAGACTAGCCAGACCTATCTTCTCTGCTAAAAAGCGGATATTCTCCACCTGCCGCAGTCCAGCCTCAATGGCTTTGGCTAAATTAGCTGTTTCGCAATTTACCAGGCGATTGACGTGGTTGCGCATATTTTTATAAACCAGGACGTTCTCGTACTCCAATACAGCAGCATGCGCGCCCATAAGGCTTAAAATCCGTACAATCTGCTCGCTGTCTTTAAAATATAGCACCAGTCCTCGGTTTCGCCGGTTTATACCGGGTCTGAGCTCCAGCTCCTTTAGTAAACCCTTGAGAAAGCGCAAGTCGCGGGTATTAATTACTAGTTCCAAGTGGTGAGCTACTTCCGGATTGACCAAGGAACCGGCCGCTAAAAAGGCGCCGCGCAAATAAGCCGGGCGGCAACAGGGGTGCAACGACCGTTCCTTGGCTTGCAAAATTTCCTTATCTTCTCCTTTTAGGCTTACTAGATGATAAATATGAGGTTTGCGCCAGCTCTTTTGCTTCTCAGTTTCCACCCTAACTTTCAAGCCCGCCTCTTTGGCCAGAGAATAAGCCTTGCGCATCAGGGCTGCACTTTCCGTGCTTAAGAAAACTGCCTTTCCAGAAAAAGCAGCATCCCTAGCGGAGCGCGAAAAATGCCACAGGGCAGCTAATTCCGCCAGCCGGCAACACTTCTGCCTGGCCTGGACCCGGGACAGCTCTTCTTTAACCCGGGCGGAAAATGAGAGTTGCATTTTCCCTCACCTCTAGCTCAACCTGACCTGGCAGGCTGGGAAGGGCCTCCCAGCTTCTCCCGCAGGAAAAAGTGAAATTTGGCAGGTGCCCTCCAGGCGCGGCGCCTATAGATTTCTTCCATAATCACCTTCGCCAGGCGGTCAGGATGGTGCCGCACCACGTGGGTTTCGTCGATCAGCCATGCCCTCCTTAATTCTACCCCCAACCTGGAGATGGCAGCCACATCTACTATTACCGGGTGAGACCCCTTCTCTCTATAACGCCGCCGGGCTGCCCAGGAAACAGGACCGCTGTGAGCAATGACACAGTCGATGATACCGTGACCACAATGGGCCTGAATGGCTCGTATATGGTCAGCCACGGTATAACCTTCCGTTTCTCCCGGCTGCGTCATAACATTGCTTATGTAAAACACAGGGGCTTTGGTCCGCCTTAAGGCATCTGCCAGACCTCGCACTAACAAATTGGGCAGAACACTGGTATAGAGGCTGCCGGGCCCGATGACTATAGCATCCGCCTGGGCAATAGCTTCCAGAGCAGCCTCAGGAGGACGGCAATCTGCCGGCTGCAAAAAAACCCTTTTAATGCGCTGGCCCGGCGAGGGGATACAGCTTTCCCCCCAGACGATGGTCCCATCCTCCTTCTCGGCCCCCAGGGTTACCCGGCTTAAGGTGGAGGGAAGGACCCGGCCGCCTACGGCCAGGACCCGGCCCAGCTCGCTTATGGCCTTAACAAAATCTCCCGCTATGTCCGTCATAGCTGCCAGAAGCAAATTCCCCAGGCTGTGACCTGCTAACCCTTCGCCTTTGCGAAAGCGGTAATTAAAAAGCTCTTCCATTAAAACTTCCGTATCGGCCAGGGCCACGAGGCAATTGCGTATGTCTCCAGGAGGAAGCATATCTAGCTCCGCCCTCAGCCGTCCTGAGCTCCCTCCGTCATCCGCCACTGTAACTATAGCCGTGAGATTGCGCGTATAATTTTTCAAACCCCGCAGCAGTACCCCCAGCCCCGTCCCCCCACCGATGGCCACTATCTTAGGCCCATTTTCCAGGAGGCGTCGCCGGTAAAACACCTCCCAGGGACTCTTTTCCGTCGGCCAGAGGACATGTAAAACAGAGCTGGTGAGCTGTTCTATGCCTATAACCATAATCACTAATCCGACAACTGCCACCAGCATACCGCTTATCAGAGGTGGTCCCCAAAACCCCAAAGTATGCTCTATCAGCCACCAAACAATGCGCTCAGCCGAAGCTAGAAGGGTGACACCCAAGGTTACGGTCAACCCGGAGACCAGTAAAAAAAGGCCCAGAGCAGCCAGTAACAACCAGCGCTTTACTTTTAGACCCGGGTATAACCATTTGAGGCTTTTCAAGGGCCTCACCTCCTGCGGTGGCCAGATAAATAGTGCATTACATCCCTGTGTTTAACTATTACCTTCAGGCTTTCAGACTGTAAGAGCTCGCCAATTTTATTCGCCAGGGTTACCGACCGGTGCTGCCCGCCGGTACACCCGATGGCGATAACCAGGTGGGATTTCCCCTCCTTCAGGTAGTGAGGAATAAGAAAACGCAATAAATCCATGAACTTAGAAATAAATTCGCAGGTGACCGGGGAGTCCAGGACGAAATCCGCTACGCAACGGTCATGGCCTGTAAAAGGCCGTAAATCTGGTACGTAATAGGGGTTGGGCAAAAAACGCACATCTATTACCAGGTCAGCATCCAGAGGTATACCGTATTTATATCCAAAGGAAACCACTGTAACAGTTAGTTGCTGCCGTTCGCCACCAAAAAGTTCAACTATTTGTTCCTTTAGCTGCCGGGGTGTCAGCTCCGAGGTATCAATAATCTTGCTGGCCCTTCCTTTAAGCTCCTCCAAACGGCGGCGCTCTTCTAAAATCCCTTCCAGGATGCTCTCGCCCGCCAGGGGATGGCGCCGCCGGGTCTCCTTGTATCGTCGCACCAGGATTTCATCCGAAGCTTCTAAAAACAATATTTCGTATGAGAAACCCTGTTTATCGAGATAGCTTAAGGCCTCCTCCAGACCCTCAAAAAAAGCGCCGCCCCTGATATCCATAACCAGGGCTACTTTTTTGCCTTCCCCCGTATTAGGTGCCTGTTTAGTTAAAAGTTCCACCAGTCCGGGCACCAGAGAAGGCGGTAGATTGTCGATGCAAAAAAACCCCAGGTCCTCTAAAGAACGAATGGCCTGGGTCTTGCCCGCTCCCGACAAACCTGTAACAATGACCAGACGGAGGTCCTGTTCTTTGTGGCCACTCATAATTCTCTCTCCAAGATAAACTTAACCAGGGCCTCGGCCACACCGCCCTCGTCGTTAGTACCGGTGACATAGTGGGCCCACGCCTGGACAGCAGGCGGCGCGTTACCCATGGCTATGGCTAGACCGGCAAAACGGAACATATCAAGATCATTAAAGCTATCCCCTATAACCATGATCTCTGCCGGCTTTATTTCCAGAGCTTGGGCTAAAATGGCCAATCCCCTGGCCTTGCTGGCTTCCCGATTTATAATTTCCAAATAATGAGGAAAAGAGCGGGTTATATAAACCCTATCCCCTAATTCCTCTCGCACCTCCTCCTCCAGATAATCCAGTTCCCGGCCATGATAGACGGCTACAAATTTAATGGGCTCCGACTTAAGAAAGGTAAGGATATCGTCCACCTTGTGCAGTGGAACCCTGGCCTGGCTAGCATAAGCTTCATTTTCTGGCCGGACATCTTCTACATACAGTTCATCGTTTAGATAAATATTAAAGGGCAAGCCATAAGCCCGAGCCTTCTGCACCAAGATTCTCACTATATCCAAAGACAAAAGCCGCTGCCAGATAACCTCCCCGGAATCCGGGTCCTTAATTAAAGCGCCATGGTAGACAATCAGAGGAAGGTGGAGGTTTAGCTCACGGGCAAAGGGAAGAGCTGAACGAAACATGCGACCAGTGGCCAGGGTAACACCCACCCCTTTTTCCTGCACCCGGCGAATCACCTCTTTGGCGCGAGGCTCGAGATTAGAATGGCTATCCAGTAAAGTGCCGTCCAGATCCAAGGCAATTAAGCGAATTTCAGACAATATGGTTTCTCCTTCCCTTGCTAAAAGCGTGTCCCCATCTTGAGTAATTAGCTCGGCTTAGGCCCCTATAAGGCCCTGCCAGGGACCTCTTTAATTAAGAAATTCTTTAATCTTTAAGGCTACTGCCCTGTTCATACCTTCCACCCTGGAGAGCTCTTCCAGGCTAGCCCGCCGAATATTCTCTACGGAACCAAAATGCCGAAGCAACGCCCGCTTGCGTTTGGGCCCCACACCCGGGATCTCATCCAGGACAGAACCAAAAGCCCCTTTTTCCCGCCGCTGGCGGTGATAGGTGATGGCAAAACGGTGGGCTTCATCCCTTAAGCGCTGTAACAGGTGTAGGGCGGCGCTATCCCGCGGCAACTCAAGGGGACTGGCCTCTCCCTCGCGGTAAAGGAATTCCTCTCCTTTAGCCAGGCTAAAAGTAGGAATATCAGCAACTCCCAGGCGGCGCATAACCTCCCGGACTGCGCTCAGCTGTCCTCTGCCGCCGTCGATTAAGATAAAATCCGGCCGTACAGAAAATTTAGGATCCCCTCCCCCCAAACGTTTAAAACGCCGCTCCAGGACTTCTTGTAAAGAAGCAAAATCATTAGGCCCCTTAACATTTTTAATGCGGAAGCGGCGGTAGGCGGCCGGCTGGGGCTGCCCCCTTTCAAAGACTACCATGGACCCTACCACTTCGCTGCCCTGCAGGTTGGAAATATCAAAGGCTTCCATCCTCTCAGGCAATCCGGGCAAACCCAGATATCTTTTTAGCTCCTCCAGGGCTAATTGAGCACTCGTTTCCTGCCTTTCCCGCGCCAGCAAGTACTCCCGCAGGACGTTAAGGGCATTTTCATAAACCATGGCCAAAAGCTTGAGCTTTTCCCCCCGCCGGGGCACCTTTATACTCACCTTACGGCCCCGCAGGCGGAACAGCCAGGCTTCTATAGTGTCTTTATCTTCTATGGGATCGTGCAGGAGAATCTCAGGCGGGATCTCTACTCCCCGGCTGTAATATTGCTTTACCAGGGCGGCCATGACTTCCTCAGTTTTTAAGCCAGCCTGGCCTTCCAGGAAGAAGTGCTCCCGGCCGATTACCTTACCCTGCCGGACAAAGAAGACCATCCCCACGGCTTCGTCTTGCTCTCGGGCCAGGGCGATGGCATCGCGATCCCCCAGATCGGGGCTTACCACCTTCTGCTGCTCCAGTACCTCTTGTATAGCCTTCAGCCGGTCTCGCAGCCGGGCAGCCCTTTCAAATTCCAGCTTTCCCGCTGCCTCTTCCATCTCAAGCCGCAACGCCCGCACTACATCCTCTTGTTTTCCTTCTAAGAAAAGAATCAAGCTAGTCACCGCCTGCCTGTATTCTGCAGGGCTAACCTGGCCAGTACAGGGGGCCAGGCACCGTCCGATATGGGCGTTGAGGCACGGCCGGCTTTGAGGCTTTAAAGGTGTATCGCGACAGGTACGGATCGGGAAAAGAGTGCTCAAAAGCTTGAGAGTTTCTTTTAAAGCTCCCGCCCGGGTGTAAGGGCCAAAGTAACGGGAGCCGTCTCGTATTATCCGCCGGGTTACCTGGAGGCGAGGAAATTCCTCCTGCACCGTAATTTTGAGATAGGGATAACTTTTGTCGTCCTTGAGGTTGACATTGTAACGGGGCCGATGCTCTTTAATTAAATTGCATTCCAGAATCAGGGCTTCTACTTCATTATCCGTAAGGATATATTCCAAATCGGCGATCTGGCGCACCATGGCCTCTACCCGCGGCGGGTGCTGGCCATGAAAATAAGAACGCACCCTATTTTTAAGGGAAGCTGCTTTACCGACGTAAATAATTTTACCCTCGGCATCCCGCATGAGATACACGCCCGGATGGTCCGGCAGCCGCGCCAGCTTCTCCTCCAGTTTCATAGCCCCTCAAAACTCCCGTGGTTTGCAGATGATTTCTTTGACCTTGGTTGCAAAAAAGTCTTGGGAATGGGCCGGCCGTAATACCAAAGCTGTATCGAGGCCCTCGCTAGTACCCCCTAAGGCAACCACATCTACCCCGTAAGGTATGAGACCAGCATCCAGAGCCATACCAGCCACCTCCACCGCTACTTTAACCCCCTGACCCAAAAGCCGCAAAGTATTGGCTATGATCTCCGAGGGGTACAACCCCTGAAACTTCAGGCGCAGGGCCCGGTCCAGGCCGGCCATAAGATGGGTGGTGGTCAGCACCTTGATACCACCCTCCTCCAGGCGGCGCCGCACTTCCTGAGGCATTTCCATCTCCCCTGGCTGGCTAAAGCCCGCCTGGTGAGTAACGCATACCCTCTCCAGGTCTGGATAATCCAGGAGCATCTCAGCCGAATATCCCGTGGCTGAGGCAACCACCAAGTGCTTTAGCCCCAGCTCACGGGCCCTTTTTACGGCCAGCCCAATGGTAGCAGCCGTATGGGCTTTACCCGCGCTGTCCCAGTAAGTGGTCATAGGACTGAGGCCTCCTCCGTTGATACTCCTTATAGGTTAAGTTTTATATTACCATATATACCATGGGACCATTATAGCAGAGAAGAAAAGTGCGGGCAATAAAGGCAGGCTCTGGCGTCCCCCCAGTTTTACTTCTAAGCCTGCTTGGCTTCCGCTCGCAAAGGCCTCCCTCGCGGGCCAAACTAACGTTCGGCCTAAAAGCTTAAGGCGGACTTCCCGGCAGAATTTAAGCATCCTGCCTCAGTTGCCGGCCTTAGGCCTCTTAAGGCCTCGGGCGGCTTGTGCTTTCGGCCGAAGCTCAAGTTTGGCTAGCCGCGAAGGCTTGCTCGCTCGCTTTCAAGCCAAAGCAGGCTTCCCCAGCAAAAACTGGGGATAACTCAGAGGCAGGCTCTGGCGGCCTAACCGGCATAACGCACCTCCGCCTTTGCAGCTCGGTCCCTTTCCAACACTGGCTTCAGATACTGGCCGGTGTAGGAAGCAGCCACCTGGCAAACTTCCTCCGGCGTTCCGGTAGCCACCACCTGGCCGCCGCGGTCCCCCCCTTCCGGCCCCAGGTCAATAATATAATCGGCCGACTTAATCACATCCAGGTTATGCTCTATAACCACTACCGTGTTGCCGACATCCACCAGCCGGTGTAACACGTCCAGCAGGCGGTGGACATCGGCCATATGCAGCCCCGTGGTGGGCTCGTCCAAGATATACATGGTACGCCCGTTGCTCCGGCGGGCCAGTTCCGTAGCCAGCTTAACCCGCTGGGCCTCGCCGCCCGAAAGGGTGGTGGCCGGCTGGCCCAGTTTAATGTACCCCAGCCCTACATCCTGGAGGGTGACCAGGCGCCTGTGCAGCCTGGGAATGGCAGAAAAGAACTCCACAGCCTCATCCACAGTCATATCCAGGACATCGGCAATGGACTTGCCTTTGTACTTGACCTCCAGGGTTTCCCGGTTATAGCGTTTTCCTTTGCATACTTCACAGGGAACGTAAACATCCGGTAAGAAATGCATCTCAATCTTAATGATGCCATCGCCGCTACAGGCTTCGCAGCGCCCTCCCTTAACGTTAAAGCTGAAACGTCCCGGCTTATACCCCCTCGCCCGGGCCTCCGGCGTAGCAGCAAATAAACTGCGGATGTCGTCCATGGCCCCGGTATAGGTCGCCGGGTTGGAACGGGGCGTGCGGCCAATGGGGGACTGGTCTACTGCAATAACCTTATCCAAGTGCTCTATCCCTCTTAGCTCCCGGAAGCGGCCGGGTGTCGTCCGCGCTCCATTCAGCTTCTGGGCCAGGGCCGCGTAAAGAATTTCATTGACCAGGGTGCTCTTGCCCGAACCGGAAACCCCGGTAACGCAAATAAACGTCCCCAAGGGGAAGCGGACATCTATATCTTTAAGGTTATGCTCGCTGGCCCCTAAAATTTCCAACCACTTATCGGTGGGTTTTCTCCTGGCAGCCGGCACCGGTATGCGCCGTCGCCCGCTTAAATACTGCCCCGTCAGAGACTGGGGGCAGGCCATAATTTCGGACACCGGCCCGGCCACCACCACCTGTCCACCCTGGGCTCCAGCGCCGGGGCCAATATCGATAATGTAGTCGGCCTCGCGTATAGTTTCCTCGTCATGTTCCACCACAATAACCGTGTTCCCTAGATCCCGCAGGTGCTTCAAGGTAGCTATAAGGCGGGCATTATCCCGCTGGTGTAAACCTATGCTGGGCTCGTCCAGAATATAAAGAACACCCACCAACTGGGAGCCGATCTGGGTGGCCAGGCGGATGCGCTGGGCTTCACCGCCCGACAGAGTAGACGCCGGCCGGTCCAAGGTCAGGTAATCAAGACCCACATCTATCAAAAACTGTAAGCGGGCCCGGATCTCCTTTAAGATCTGGCGGGCAATAATGTGCTCCCGCTCTGTCAATTCCAGCTTGGTAAAAAATTCCTGGGCCTCGGCCACCGAAAGATTGGTTACCTGATAGATATTCTTCCCCCCCACCTTGACCGCCAAGGCCTCAGGCCTAAGCCGGGTCCCCTGGCAGACCGGGCAGGGTTTTTTGCTCATAAATTCCTCAATTTCCGCCCGCGACCATTCCGACTGGGTCTCCTGGTAACGTCGCTCCAGGTTCGGTATTACCCCTTCAAAGGGCGCCTCATAGCTGCGTCGCTCGCCAAAGCGGTTAGTATAATGGAAGCGAATCCTATCCCGCCCTGTGCCGTAAAGGATGAACTGCAGGTGTTCGGGCTTTAAATCCCGCACCGGCACATCCAGGCTAAAGCCATAGCGATCAGCTAAGGCTTCCAGCATCTGCAGGTAACCATTATTCCCACGGCTCCAAGGAGCGATGGCCCCTTCCCGCAAAGTCAAATTAGGGTCGGGAATTACTAGCTCCGGGTCCACTTCCATGCTGGTACCTAAGCCTGTGCAAGCCGGACAGGCGCCGTAAGGGCTATTAAAGGAAAACAGCCGGGGCGCAATCTCCGGCAGGCTGATACCGCAATCGGGACAGGCAAACTTAGCACTAAAGAGCAGTTCTTCCTGCCCAACTACTTCCACCAGGGCCACATCATCGGCCAGCTTCAGGGCTGTCTCTAACGAATCAGCCAACCGTCTGGCAATTCCTGGCCGGATTTTAAGGCGATCCACCACCACTTCTATAGTATGTTTTTTATTTTTATCCAGCTTAATCTCCTCGGAGGTCTCCCGCAGCTCCCCATCAATGCGCACCCGGACATACCCGCTCTTGCGAATCTCTTCCAGGAGATTCTTGTATTCGCCTTTCCGGCCGCGGACTACCGGCGCCAAAATCTGCAACCTGGTATCCTCAGGATAAGTCAGCAAGCGATCCACCATCTGGGAAACCGTCTGGGGAGCAATAGGCTGGCCGCACTGGGGACAATGAGCCCGGCCTATGCGGGCAAAAAGGAGGCGCAGGTAATCATAAATCTCTGTAACAGTGCCCACTGTCGAACGGGGATTATGGCTGGCCGTCTTTTGGTCTATGGCAATAGCCGGAGAAAGGCCCTCTATATAGTCTACATCCGGCTTGTTCATCTGTCCCAAAAACTGGCGGGCATAGGCTGACAGAGATTCCACATAGCGGCGCTGGCCCTCAGCATAAATAGTATCAAAGGCCAGAGAGGATTTCCCCGACCCCGAGAGCCCCGTGATTACCACCAGTCGGTCCCGCGGGATTTCCACATCTATATTCTTTAGATTGTGGGCTCGGGCCCCTTTAACTATTATCTTCTCCTTAGACATAGCAGAGTCCTCACCACGTGCCTTATCCCTTTTAACCCGCTTGCTGCTTCAACTCCAGAATGGCATCCCGCAGCTCGGCAGCCCGTTCAAATTCCAGCCTCTTGGCCGCTTCCCGCATTTCCTTTTCTAACCGGCTGATAAGGGAGCGCAGCTCTTTACGGTTCATCTTCTTGGGGACTTTATGGAGCTGCTGCTTTACCCGGTAGCCCGCCGGCTCTTCCGCTGCCCGGGTAGCCTCTATAATATCCCGAACAGGTTTCACTACCGTCTGGGGTATTATGCCGTGCTGGCGATTATATTCCATCTGGATCTTGCGGCGCCGGTTGGTTTCGTCAATGGCCCGGCGCATGGATTCGGTAATAGTGTCGGCGTACATAATAACCTGCCCCTCGGCATTGCGGGCGGCCCGGCCGATGGTCTGGATAAGCGAACGTTCTGACCTTAAAAAGCCTTCTTTATCCGCGTCCAGGATGGCTACCAGGGATACTTCCGGAAGGTCCAGCCCTTCCCGGAGCAAATTAATGCCTACCAGAACATCAAACACTCCCAGGCGCAGGTCGCGGACGATTTCCATGCGCTCAATAGCATTGATGTCCGAATGGAGGTAGCGCACCCTGACCCCCATTTCCTGTAAATAATCGGTAAGGGCCTCCGCCATCCTCTTGGTCAAGGTGGTGACCAGTACCCGCTGGTTTTTGGCCACCCTTTTTCTAATCTCGCCCAACAGGTCGTCCATCTGTCCCGCCACCGGCCGCACTATAACTTCCGGATCCACCAGGCCGGTAGGCCGGATAATTTGCTCCACCACCTGCTGGGAATGCTCCAGCTCAAAGGGCCCTGGAGTGGCCGAAACATAAATCACCTGGTTCACCCGCGCCATAAATTCCTCAAAGGTCAAAGGGCGGTTGTCCAGGGCCGAGGGAAGGCGAAATCCGTATTCTACTAAAGTTTTTTTCCTGGAATAGTCCCCTTCATACATACCGCCGATCTGCGGAACTGCAATATGGGATTCATCTATAAAAAGCAGAAAGTCGGGCGGAAAATAGTCCAGCAAAGTGTATGGCGGCTCGCCCGGCGCCCGACCTGTAAGGTGACGGGAGTAATTTTCAATACCCTTACAGAAGCCCACTTCGCGCATCATTTCCAGGTCAAAGCGAGTGCGCTGCTCCAGGCGTTGGGCTTCCAGCAGCTTCCCCGCCTCCCTTAGCTCTTTAAGGCGTTCTTCCAGCTCAGCCTCTATACTGGCCAAGGCCCGCTCCATCTTGGCCTGTTCCACCACATAGTGGCTGGCCGGGAAAATGGCTACATGATAACGCCGTCCCAGGATTTCCCCGGTTAGGGTGTCGATTTCTAGCAAACGTTCTACTTCATCGCCAAAGAATTCAATGCGGATAGCTTTGGCATCAAAAGAGGCCGGGAATACCTCTATTACATCCCCATGCACGCGAAAAGTACCCCGCCGCAGCTCGTAGTCATTGCGGGTATACTGTATATCCACCAGCTTGCGCAAAATGGCGTCCCGGTCGTATTCCTGGCCTTCCCGCAAAGAAAGCATAAGCTTGCTGTAGTCTTCCGGAGAACCCAGGCCGTAAATACAGGAAACGCTGGCCACAATAATGACGTCTCGCCGTTCAAAGAGGGCAGCGGTGGCTGCGTGGCGCAGTTTATCTATTTCCTCGTTGATGGAGCTATCCTTTTCAATGTACGTATCCGTCTCAGGAACGTAGGCCTCCGGCTGATAATAATCGTAATAGCTTACAAAGTATTCTACCGCATTGTGGGGGAAAAACTCCTTAAACTCCCCGCAAAGCTGGGCTGCCAGGGTTTTATTGGGGGCCAACACTAGGGTGGGGCGCTGCACTGCCTGAATGACCTGGGCCATGGTATAAGTCTTGCCCGTGCCAGTAGCTCCCAATAACGTCTGATGGCGATAACCTTTTTTTAACCCCTCCACCAGAGCCGCTATGGCCTGGGGCTGGTCACCTTTGGGTTCGAAATCCGCTTTTAAGACAAAGCGATTCATGCCACCCCCCCTTTGCCTTAGTATTATACCACAAAAACAAGTGGCGGCAACCTTAAGAGGATTAACCCTTAGGCCGCCGCCACCAGCGTAAAAGCCAGCTGCGGGTGAAAAGCTCTACCTGAGGTTTATCACCGGGTTCCGGTACCAGGATAGTGCCCAAAGGTTCTTCCGGACCCTTATAAGTACTGGCCACCTGTTCTCCCCTGTTCGGCCGGTAAAAACGTACCCCCACCTTTCCCTCCCCGGTACCCAAGGCCAAGGCTAAAGTTTCCCGACCCCGCACCAGGATTCCGTTTACTTCTAAAATAATGTCGCCGCTTTTAAGTCCTAGTCTCTCCGCAGCGCTGTTCCGGAGAACATCTAGAACTTTGGCCCCCAAGTCCGTCGGCACGTATAGGGGTTGCCCTCCTTTTTCCAACCGCCGCCCTAGCCATATGGTATACTCGTGGCCTAAAGGCCCGAAAAGGGCTGCTACCCAGGTCACCGGCCGGATATAGGAGGCTATAATAGCTAAGAACAACAAGACCAGGCTATAGAGGGCTAAGTTGCGGGCTGAGACTTTACTCTTTTGTTCGGGTGAGGAGGTAATGGCTAGGTCGCCGTAACCCAGTCCTGCTAACACCGGCAACACCACAAAGAGGGCCTGTTCCGGTTGCGGCATAGCTACCGGCCGGATTAAAGGCCACCAGTCGGGCATAGGGACCGCCGTTCCCGGGGAAAGCCAGGGGGGTAACGAAACCAGGGCCAGAGCAGCAATGGGGATGGGCCAAAATTTCTGCATATTAAAGGCTCCCACCACCTGTCCCCGATGCTCGGTATAGACGGGAATAGCTCCTAAATGGCCGCTTATGCGAATAAGTACGGCTTCTACCATGTGCAACACGGCCACCAGGCCCATCAGGTGAGGTACATCCACTTGCGGCCAACCCCAGAGCAAGTTAGCCAAGGAAAGGATACCCCCGGCATAAGAAAAGCATAGGAAACGGGGACTAATAAGCATTAGCAGGAGGGCCAGGGCCCATAAATAGTTTATACCAACACTGCTCAGAGAAACTCCGACCAAAACCATAACAAAGCTGCCCCCCAGGCCCCCCAGCACCCCGTGGAAGGTGGCCATCAAGGTATGCTGCCAGACCGGCTCCCCCCGCACCCCAAAAAGTTCTTCTTTGAAGCGGGCCAGGCGCCGGTACTGGTAGCCCACCAAGAGGACCAGTAGCCAAAAAAGGGGGCTCAAGATCAAAGTTAGCTGAGCCTGAAGGATAAAGGGGATAATCTGCTTTAAAGGTATCAACTCTTCATCCTGCTCCCTATCAATAATACCTTTATTTTATGGTTTATTATTCAGCTTTAAGCTGCTTGCTTTCTGGAAATTTGTTGTTGTAAAATTTCCAGCGCTTTTTTAAGCTGGGTGTCACGTTCCACATCTGGTGAGTGAGCCAAAACTTCCTGTTCCACCTGAGGGTTGAGTTTGACCTGATAATCGGGTGTAATTCCCGATTTATCGATATCTTTTTTAGCAGGTGTCAGATATTTGTGGGTGGTCAGCTTAACCGCCGCCCCTCCCCTTAAGGGGAAGATGGTCTGTACTACTCCTTTGCCGAAGGTAGTCTCCCCTACCAAAACACCGGAACCTGTATCTTGAATAGCACCGGCTACTATTTCGGCTGCGCTGGCGCTCCCCTTGTTTACCAAGACTACCAAGGGAATCTTGATATTCTTACCGCTGGCCTGGAGGGCCTCTGTTTTCTTCTGGTCTACAATGTAGACCACCGGCCCTTTGGGTACAAAATAAGAAGCAACTTCTACTGCCGCCTGGAGGGACCCTCCGGGGTTATTGCGCAGATCTAACACCAAACTCTTTAATCCCTGCTGGCGCATCTCTTCCAGCAAGCGGCCCAAATCCCGCCCTGTTTGCTCATTAAACATGCTGAGGCTAATATAGCCAATCCCCGGGTATCCAGCCAGCATCTGACCATCCACTGTAGGAATTTTAATAGTTTCCCGCTCCAGGGTAAACCGTCGGGGTTCCGTTTCTCCAGGTCTTAAAACTGTTAATTCTACCCTGGTACCCGGTTCACCCTGCATCAGGCTGGCTGCCGTTTCCAGATCCATACCGGCCGTATCCCGATTATCAATGGCCAGGATATAATCTCCGCTTTTAATGCCGGCCTTCTGAGCCGGAGTTCCTTTAAAGGGAGATACTACTACCGGGCGCTTCTCCTTTTCCTCGAGGGTAATAAGAAGCCCGACTCCCCCATAACTTCCCTGCACCTGTTCTTCCAAACGCCGGTATACGTTGGGAGGCAAAAAAGAAGAATAAGGGTCATCAAGGGCTTCCACCATACCCTTGATGGCCCCCTCCAGCAACTTATCTACTGGCACGGGGTTTAAGGCTTGAAAGCGAATAAGGGTGTAAACTCTAAGGGCTTGCTCTATTCTGTGGTAATGAAAGACAACCGCTGCTCCCAAACCCACAGTTACCAGCACACAAAAAATTAGGAAGCCGTAAGCAATTTTAAGCCAACTTCTTCCCAAACTTGCCACCGCCTGCCTTTATAGCATTGCTTATATTTATGGTCCATTATATGTAAGGACTCTCGGGTTTAGTAATACTGTAAAGGATTAGTGGGCTCACCGCCCAATAATATTTCAAAATGCAGATGAGGTCCAGTGCTCCAGCCGGTGGAACCTACCCGGCCAATTACCTGCCCCCTTTTCACCTCCTGGCCTTCCCTTACCAGGATACCAGAAAGGTGGGCATACATGGAAGACAAGCCGCCTCCGTGATCAATTACAATATGGTTACCGTAACCCCCCAAATAGCCGGTAGAGATAACCTGACCGTCTTCAATAGCTATCACCTCGACTCCCGAAGGTGCCGGTATATCAACGCCAGAATGGAAGCGCTGGGTTCTTAAAAGGGGATGAATTCGCCAGCCAAAGGGAGAAGAAATACTCGTATATCCTGGTAGGGGCCACAGCAACTGGCTTGTTCCCCGCGGGCCTAATTGTCGCCTGTTTTGGGCTTGGATGGCACGGATTTTGGCGGCAATCTGGCGGGAGAGCGCTTCCAGTTCATCCAAAGCCTGGGCTACGCGCTTTTTCTCCTCCTCTATCCGGGCCAACAGCTGTCTTTTTTCTGCCTGGCGGGAAGCCAGCACCGCCCGCTCACCATCGGCCTGACGTTTTAATTTGGCTAAGCGATCGCGTTCCGCTTCCAGGGCTGCTTTCTGAGCAGCAATTCTATCCCGTTCTGCTTTGATTTCGGCCACCAAACGCATATCATTTTCGGCGATTTTGCCTAAAAGTTCCAAGCGCACCAGGAAATCACTGAAGCTGGTAGATTGCAACAATACTTCCAGGTAAGAGACCTGGCCCTTTTCATAAATCTCCTTTAAGCGGTGGCGGAAAATGTTTATGCGCTTTTCCTGTACCGCTTCTGCTTGTGCCAACTCGGCAGCAGCTTCGGCTACCCGGGCCTGGGCCGCTTGGAGCTCGTTATCCAGCCTTCTAATCTCCTGCTCTTTAGCTCTTATCTCTTCCTCCAGCTTCTCCAGCTGCTCTAAAAGCTCCTGCCCCTCACTTTCTTTGCTTTGAAGAAGGGCATTTTGTTCCTTAATCCTGTCCTGGAGCTCTTGTTGCTGGCGCTGTAGATCGTCTAGGGTGGAGCCGTTGGTGGTAGCAGGGAACAAGCTTAAGATAAAGAGCAGAGCTATCAGGCCTGCTGCTATACGAAAATGCAAGAACATACCCTCCCCCTCACTAAAAAGTAGCCAATTCTTGGGCTATACTTTTAAAAACCGGTGGACGGCCAGAAGACTACCCATGGCGCCCACTAGAGCTCCGCCCCCCACCAAGCCCACAGCGCTGTACCACAAAATAAGTTCATCTTTAAGGAAGGGAACAAAGACCAAATTCAAGCTAATTTTCTGGATTAGCAAAGAATATCCCCACACTAGAGCTCCTGCTGCCAAACCGCCTCCCAAAAAGCCTAAAAAGAAACCTTCTAATAAAAAGGGCCCACGAATAAACCAATCTGTAGCTCCGACATATTTCATGATGTTAATTTCCCGGCGCCTGGAGTAAACTGCAAGGCGAATGGTGATCATCAATAACAGCAAAGAACCCAGGCCCAGTAAACCCACTATACCGATTCCCAGATAGCGAACCCACCGGACCACCGCCAATAATTTTTCTACCACCGCTTGTCCATAATTAACCTTTTCTACCCCCGGCAGATTTTCAATAGCCCGGGCTACGTCAGCTATATAGGCCGGATCTTGAACTTTGATCCGGAAATAATCGGGCAACGGATTTACTCCACCAGTAGCTTGCAAGAGCTCTTCTTCACTGCCGAACTGCTGGGCCAAGGCTTTTAAGCCTTCCTCCTTGGTTACCAACACCACTTCCGTAACGCCGGGCAAAATTTTGAGGGACTGCTGCAAAGTTTGCACCTGAGAGCGGGGCGTATCTACCCGGAGGAAGGCAGCAATTTCCACGCTGGACTGCAAGGTATGGGCTATAAAGTTAATATTTAATACTAGCAGGACAAAGGTGCCGAGGATGAATAAGGTCACTGCTACACTAGTTGCCGCCGCCAGACTCATCCAGGCATTGCGCCACAGGGAAAGGCCAGCTTGCCGAAAGAAATACCATATAGTTCTAAGCTTCATAGCCGTATACTCCTTCCCTGTCGTCGCGCACCAGACAACCCTTATTCAGAGCGATAACCCGCTTTTTCATGCTGTTTACAATATCCCAAGCATGGGTAGCCATGATAACAGTAGTACCCAGACGATTAATCTCCAAAAGCAAAGCCATGATTTCCCGGGAAGTAGCCGGATCTAAATTGCCTGTAGGCTCATCGGCCACCAGGATACGCGGTTTATTGACGATAGCCCGCGCAATGGCCGTTCTCTGCTGTTCCCCTCCGGAAAGCTGGTGAGGAAAGAGATGAGCCCTTTGTAGTAGCCCTACTTGGGCCAAGACCTGTTCTACTCTGGCCTTTATCTCCCTAGGGGGCACTTCCAGCACCTGCAGGGCAAAGGCTACATTCTCATAAACAGTACGATCCGGAAGTAAGCGAAAATCTTGGAAAACAACGCCTATATTGCGGCGCAGGAGAGGAACTTCCCGCGGACGCAAACGGGTTATATTACGGCCAGCCACAAAAATTTGGCCTTTGGTGGGTAACTCTTCCCGGAAGAGGAGGCGAATAAAGGTAGTTTTTCCTGCCCCACTCGGTCCAACCAGAAAAACAAACTCACCTTTGTCTATTTTTACATTAATATCTTTTAGGGCATAAATGTTTTGGTTGTATACCTTGGTAACGTTAAAAAACTGGATCAACCCTCATTCTACCTCCAAAAGCCAAAGCAAAAAGAAACAACCCCGTAGGGTTGTTTTCGACATTGTAAGCAAAATTCCTCTTTATAGCTCTATTTTTGTACCAGCACTTCTTTTACAGCTTTTTCCAAGTCTGCCACTGTTAACCCATATTTCGCCAAAAGCTCCTCTGGGCTGCCTGACTCCCCAAAGGTATCGCGCAGGCCCACCCGTTTTAGGGGTATAGGGAATGCCTCTGATAGAATTTCAGCCACTGCGCTGCCTAAACCCCCGATAATACTGTGTTCTTCGGCTGTAACAATGGCCCTGCTTTCCCTGGCGGCAGCCAAGACTGTCTCCTCGTCCAGGGGCTTGATAGTGCTCATATTTACCACCCCTACGGACAAACCTACAGCCTCTAAATTCCTGGCGGCTTCAAGGGCTAAGGCTACCATATACCCGCAGGCAATAATGGTGACATCCCTGCCATGCTTAAACCAGTGCGCCTTCCCCAGCTCAAACTGATAATCATCACCATAAAGTACCGGAACATTCATCCGGCCCAGGCGTATATATACGGGACCTTCATGGGCGGCAGCAGCAAACACTGCCTGGCGGGTCTCCGTAGCATCAGCAGGAACAATTACGGTCATATTAGGTAACGCCCGCATCAGAGCAATATCCTCCACTGACTGGTGGGAGGCCCCGTCCTCGCCTACGGTTATGCCGGCATGGCTGGCGGCAATCTTCACGTTAAGCTTGGGGTAAGCAATGGAATTGCGCACCTGGTCAAAGGCCCGGCCGGTAGCAAAAACGGCAAAAGTGCTGGCAAAGGGAATCTTGTCGCAAAGAGCCAACCCGGCGGCTGTCCCCATCAGACTTTGCTCGGCAATGCCCATATTAAAAAAGCGGTGGGGAAACTCTTGTGCAAAGTATTCGGTTTTGGTGGATTTGGAAAGGTCGGCATCCAGGACCACTACCCGGTCATTCTGGCGACCCAGCTCCACCAGCGCCCGTCCATAAGCCTCCCTGGTAGCAACTTTATTCATGACGCTCCTCCCCTTCCAGCTCTGCCAAGGCTCGCTCCACTTCTGCCGGCTTGGGAGCTACACCGTGCCAGCTAACCTGGTTCTCCATGAAGGATACCCCTTTACCCTTTACCGTTTCCGCCACAATAGCTGTGGGCCTACCCTTAACTTTTTTGGCGTGCTCCACCGCCTGAATTATTTGGAGAAAATCGTGACCGTCAATGGACAAAACCTCCCAGCCGAAGGCGCGGAACTTATCAGCTATGAGCTCCGGCGACATGACCTCGGTTATCGGGCCGTCGATCTGGAGGCGATTGTGGTCGATAAAGGCCGTAACCTGATCTAGTTTGTAATGGGCGGTGGCCATGGCCGCCTCCCAGACCATACCCTCTTCCAGTTCCCCATCTCCCAACAAAACATAAACCCGGTAGGAGCGGCCGTCTAAACGGCCGGCCAAGGCCATTCCGTTGGCTACTGCCAACCCCTGCCCTAGGGAACCGGTGGACATCTCTACCCCCGGCAGAGCCTTCCGGTCGGGATGCCCCTGCAAGCGGCTGCCTAGCTTTCTTAGGGTTAAAAGTTCCTCCCGGGGAAAATACCCCCTGTGGGCCAGAGCTGCGTAAAGCAGGGGGGCAGCGTGGCCCTTAGAAAGGATGAAACGGTCCCGGTCAGGCCAGTTAGGATTTTGAGGTTCCAGGCGCATCAAATGAAAATACAAGGCGGTAACGATCTCCACTCCCGAAAGGGAACCGCCTGGATGGCCGGAGCCGGCAGCCCCTATCATCCTTATTATGTCCTGACGAATAAGGCGCGCCTTTCCCTTTAAATGTTCTAATAACTCCAATTTAAGTTTCCCTCCATTCGCGAAAGCCCTCACCCAAAACTTCATGGACATTACTAACTATGACAAAAGCCCGCGGGTCAATACTGGCCACCAAATTTTTCAGCCTGGATACCTCAGAGCGTTGAACTACCACCAGAAGTAACTCCCGCTCCCGGTTGGTATAAAGGCCGCGACCCTGGATTCCGGTAGCCCCGCGATCCAGTTCGGTTAAGATGCGCTGGGCGATCTCTTCACTATGGTCGGAAATGATGAGCGCTGCCTTGGCAAAGCCACCTCCTTCCTGAACTGTATCGATGGCCCGGCTGGTAAGAAAAAGGGCCAACAAAGCATAAAGGGCCATCTCCATATTAAAAACTATCCCTGCCAGGGTGATAACCAGGGCATCAACGACAAGGAGGCCTACTCCGGCACTGATAGGAAGGAACCGCCCGAAAAGGAGGGCTGCCAGGTCCGTACCTCCGGTGCTGCCGCCAAAGCGAAAGACAACACCCAGCCCTACTCCCGTCAGAATGCCGCCGTAGATGGAGGCTAAAAGAGGATCAAAAGTGGGAGGGCGCAGCACCAGGCTTAAAACATCGGTGAAAAGGGAAAGAACCAGGGTTCCATAAAGGCTTTTTAAGCCAAACTGAAAACCTAAAAACTTAAGTCCCGCTATAAAGAGGGGGATGTTTAAGACCAACATAGTTAGGCCTACCGGCACTCCTAAAACATAATGGAGCACTGTCGCCAGGCCGCTCACTCCGCCGGCAGCTATTTTGTTGGGCACCAAAAAAAGGACGAGGCCCAACCCCGTCAAACCGCAACCAGCCGTTATACCCAGATAGGAACGCATTTCTTGTTTTAGCATTTTCGACACCTTTGCCGAGACTCCTGCCTATTAGTTTCTGGCATTCTTTTAAAATTATAATCGCAATTTAGCATAGCTTACTAAAGAAACATTAGCCAATCGCGGCCCGCCCTTAACAAAAAAGGCCTGGGTTTTGGCGTCCATCCCAGGCTCAAGAAATTACTTTTTAAGGCTGATTTAAGGCTTCGCGCAGGAAATCGGCTAAAAGCTTCTTTTCCCGGTTGGTGAAATGCTCAATTTGCTCCTGCAGGGAATGAATATACCTCATTAATTGGGCAGTAAAAGGAAGCTGGGGAGAATTATTAGCCGCCAGTCCCAACGCTGTACCCGTCACCAGCGCCAGACCCATCTCCGGCCGGGCCACCCGCTGCAAAGCGGTACGGATCAGGTTAAGGGCTTTTTCCCCTAAGGCCTTAAGGTAGATAAGTAAAACGGTCAAGGTATAAGCACTGGAAATAAGGGGGTGATCTTTGCCCTGCATCTCCTGGAGCAACTCATGTACTACTCCTTTAACCTCATGGGGGGAGAGCCCATTAAAGATTTTTAACAGCCTCTCCTTAACCTCTTGCCAGTCGCTATGCCAGTTATTTACCCAGCCCGCTTCACTTTCTGCTATCTGGTAAGCTTTATCGGTGGGTATGAACATGATCATGGAGCGACCCGGCAGCTTTTCTAAACTGTTAACCACATACTCCCGCTGTAAGAACCCTTCCTTTTCCAGTTCCCTTAAAAGATCATAAGCTGTCCACTTGCTGACCTTGAGAGTTTCCGCCACCGTAACATAATGAACCGGTGCCGATGTTTCCTGGTAGAGCTTCTTTATTTTATTTAAGAATTGCAAGCGCCGCTGGGTAAGCATACGGTTTCTCTCCCCCAAAGATTAGGGAAATTGCCCGTAGTTCAGCATACCATGCCTATTTGCCCGCTGTCAATTCCTTTTCCCCAACTTCAGGGTGTCTCTGCCGCCAAAGGGCATCGGCCACGTGGGCCCAGCGGGCAGAATGAGCATCCAGGAAAGACCCTATGCTGCCGTTCAAAACCGTTTCGGCTCCCGGGTGGGTTGGTTGGGCCCCGGTTTCACCTACAATCTGCCGTAAGGCCACAGGCACATCTATAATGGGGCAAGGCCGCAGGAGATTGTCACTGAAGGGCTGGCGCCGCTGGAAAGCTCGGAACAAAGGAGAAGTTAAGACCTCTTTGAGGTTCTTTTCTTTAATATTGTCCACCGCAAAGTGAACAAAGGCACAGGGCTCTACCGCTCCGCTAGCAGTAATGTGGAAATAGCGGCGGCCGCCAGCAATGCAGCCCAGAGTGAGCTCGCCGTCATTCCAGAAGTCGGCAATCTGAATAGGTTTGTGAGTGCGGATATAAGGGATGCGTTCGGCCAGGTAAGCCCGCTGTTCTGGAGTAATCACTAAAGAGAGATCGGGATCCCGGCCGATGGGTATATAGTGGAAGGTCCACCCATAAGCTACACCGCGATCGATCAAGAAATCTATAAACTCGTCGCTGGTAACTTCTTCTACATTTTGACGGGTTAGGGTTATGGAAACCCCGAAAACAGCTCCCCGCTTCCGCAAGCGGTCCATAGCAGCGACGATCTTATCAAAGACTCCGCGGCCCCGGCGGGCGTCGGTCCGCTCCCGCCAGCCTTCCAGGCTTATAGCTGGGGAAATATTACCCACTTCCACAATGCGGTCGGCTACCCGATCATCGATCAGTGTACCATTGGTATATATCATAAACGCCATATCGGGGTGGCGCTCGGCCAGTTCAAAAAGATGAGGCCACAGGAAAGGCTCACCGCCCGACATGGCTAGCCAGTAAATGCCCAGCTCTTTGGCTTCCCGGCAAAGGCGGTCCACCAGTTCAAACTCCAGGGTATCATGTTGGGCATACTTACCTGCCCAGCAGCCGTAACACCGGAGATTACAAGCGCTGGTCGGATCAATAAGGAAGAAATTAGGAATGTGTATCCCTGTTGCCTCTTCCAGCTGCTGCTGCCTGGGAATGCCTAAAAGCATAGCATTTACAAACCAATTGTAGACCATGCGTTTCTTGACATTGGGATGAAGTTCGGTAAAGAGGCGGTTCACATAGGTCCGGATGGCCGGATTCTGCTGATAAGCTTCTAAAACTTTATCAATTTGATCTTTGTGTGCTTTATTCCGGGCAATCACGCGGGCCACATTCAAGAGACGAGGAAAATTCTCCTCAGGATTGCGCTCTATATACTTGAAAGCCTCCTGTAATGCCTTCTCGGTTACAAATTTTCTGGCCGCCTGCCAATTGCTGGGTAAAACCATAGACCATCCTCCCCTTTCCTTATTTCCAATTCTGCTTAAACCCAAAATACCCAAAAGGTAAATAAATTATACCCAAAAAACCAAAAATCTAATTCCATGTTAGCCCACCCGCTTCAATCTGTCAAGGAAAAAATTGGGGCTAGGTTAACCCCTAAGCACGGCTCACCTGCTGTCGCAAATAAGCCTGAATGAAGGGATCCAACCAGCCGTCCATGACCGCCTGGACATTGCCTATTTCCACGCCGGTACGGTGATCTTTTACCAGACTATAGGGATGAAAGACATAAGAGCGTATCTGATTGCCCCAAGCTATTTCCCGCTGCTCTCCCCGCAGTCTGGCCAATTCTTCTTCCTGTTCCTTCAATTTTCTTTCCAGAAGTTTAGCCTTTAGTATCTTCATGGCTGCCAGACGATTGGCGTGTTGGGAGCGCTCGTTCTGGCAGGTAACTACTATACCTGTGGGGAGGTGGGTAATGCGTACAGCAGAATCTGTTTTATTTACATACTGGCCTCCGGCCCCCTGGGCACGGAAGGTGTCTATTTTAAGTTCATCCGGTTTGAGCTCTATCTCATTATCAAACTCTACCTCGGGGATCACATCTACCGAAGCAAAGGAGGTATGCCTTCGGCCGGCAGCATCAAAGGGAGAAATGCGCACCAGCCGGTGCACCCCTTTTTCGGCCTTCAGATATCCGTAGGCGTTCTCCCCTTTTATAAGTAAGGTAGCGCTTTTAATCCCCGCCTCTTCGCCCTCCAAGTAGTCCAGAATCTCCACCTCATAGCCGTGATCCTCGGCCCAACGGGTATACATCCTCAGGAGCATAGCTGCCCAATCCTGGGATTCGGTACCGCCGGCTCCCGGGTGGAGGGACAGTATGGCATTATTCCGGTCATAGCGGCCGGAGAGAAGAGTCTCCAGAGCCACTTGTTCTACACTTTTTTCTAGTGCTTCCAGTTCTTCACTTATTTCTTTTTCCAGGGATTCGTCCTCTTCGGTTAAAGCCAGCTCCCATAGCTCGTATATTTGCTGATATTTATTAACCAAGCTTTCAAAACGGTCAACTTTTTCCTTTAAGACTGTAACCCGTTTAGTCACGGCTTCGGCCCTTCCCCGGTCTTCCCAGAAAGCCGGAGACCCCATCTCTTCTTCCAACCGGGCTATCTCTTCTTTAGCCGCTGCCAGGTCAAAGAGAAACCCTCAATTCTTCCAGGAGTTCTTTTAAATTCTCTAAGCGCGGTCTTAAATTTTCCAGCATAAAGAAACTCACCCCTTCTAAGTGTTCAGGCTGAGGCTGCCCCGCAGCATTTTTTATATTTCTTACCGCTACCACAAGGGCAGGGATCATTGCGGCCTATCTTTTGTTCACGCCGAACGGGCTGCCGCACCGCTTCCTCCTGGTAGCGGTTTTCCATCAGTCTTCGCGGCCGTCTCTCTTCGGGATGGACTACCCTGACGTGGTAGAGATAACGCACTACTTCCTCCTGGATGGAGGCAATCATTTCTTGAAACATCTGGTAAGCTTCAAACTTATATTCAATTAAGGGATCGCGTTGGCCGTAGGCCCGGAGGCCAATGCCGTGGCGCAGCTGGTCCATAGCATCCAGGTGATCCATCCACTTAGCATCAACGATCTTCAAAAGAATTAACCTTTCGAGTTCCCTTAAAGTATCTGCACCCAGCTCCTTTTCCCGCTGACGGTAAAGTTCCAGAGCCTTTTCCCTTAAAAAAGCATAAACTTCGTCTTTATCCATTTCCTTGAGCTCATTAGCTAAAGAAAGATCGCAACCGGGCAGGAAGAGTTTACTGGCATATCCCAAGAAGCCCTGCCAGTCCCACTCTTCCGGATACTTGCTGTCACCAGCAAAACGTTCAATGGTGCGGTCCACCACCATGGTTATCATGTCCTCGATTATAGAGGATAAGTCAGTGCCGGTAAGGACCTGGCGCCGCTGGCGGTAAATAATCTCCCGCTGCTGGTTTAAGACATCATCATATTCCAGCACATGCTTGCGCAGGTCGAAGTTATGGGCCTCTACCCTCTTCTGGGCCGTCTCTATAGATCGGGAAACCAAGGGGTGGTCAATGGGCGTGCTATCATCCATACCCAGGCGGTCCAGGAGCCCCGCAATATTCTCGGCCCCAAAGAGGCGCATCAAATCGTCTTCCAGGGATATATAGAACCGGCTGGAACCCGGGTCGCCCTGGCGACCGGCGCGGCCGCGCAATTGGTTATCAATACGCCGGGATTCATGGCGCTCAGTACCGATAATATGGAGGCCGCCCAAGGCCACCACCTTCTGGTGCTCGGCCTCCGTCTCTTTTTTAGCTTCAGCTAGAAATTGCTGGTAGGCACGGCGCGCTTCCTCCACTTCCGGGGAGGAAACAGGCCCAAATCCTGTGGCCTCGGCAATAATTTCCGGGGTATATCCTGCCTTGCGCATCCTCTCCTTGGCCAGAAACTCAGGGTTTCCCCCCAGCATGATATCCGTACCCCGGCCGGCCATGTTAGTGGCAATGGTTACTGCTCCCAGGCGGCCGGCCTGGGCTATAATCTCCGCTTCCCTTTCATGGTATTTGGCATTAAGCACCTGATGCGGTATTCCGCGCTTTTTCAACATTTCACTCAGGCGTTCCGACTTTTCAATGGAGATAGTACCCACCAGGACCGGCTGGCCTTTGGCATGTCTTTCGGCAATCTCTTCTACCACCGCCTGAAATTTGCCCTTTTCCGTACGATAAATAACATCCGGGTAATCAACCCGGATCATGGGCTTATGGGTGGGTATAACCACTACATCCAACCCATAAATCTTTCTAAATTCTTCCTCTTCAGTGGCGGCCGTACCGGTCATACCGGCCAGCTTTTCATACATACGGAAATAATTCTGAAAAGTAATAGTAGCCAGCGTTTGGGTTTCCCGCTCAATCTTTACTCCTTCTTTGGCCTCGATGGCCTGGTGCAACCCTTCGCTGTAGCGCCGTCCAAACATGAGGCGGCCCGTAAATTCGTCCACAATGATTACCTGGCCGTCCTTGACTACATAGTCCCGATCCCGTTTCATAAGGGTATGGGCCTTCAGAGCCTGCTGCACATGGTGGGCCAGCTCTATATTAGCATCATCATATAGATTATCAATACCCAGCAACTTCTCTACCTTGGCTACCCCGGCTTCCGTCAGGGTTACCACCTTGGCCTTCTCGTCCACCCGATAATCCTCCTCGGGTTTGAGCCGGGGGATGATGCGAGCCACGGTATAATACATTTCTGTAGGCTTTTCCGCTTGGCCGGAAATGATAAGCGGTGTCCTAGCTTCATCTATAAGAATGCTGTCTACTTCGTCTACAATGGCGTAATAGAGTTCGCGCTGTACCAGCTCCTCCGGGTGCAAGGCCATATTGTCCCGCAGGTAATCAAATCCAAATTCATTATTGGTACCATAGGTAATGTCGGCTGCATAGGCCCGGCGCCGCTCCCTGGCATCGAGGCCATGGACAATCAAGCCTACACTCAAACCCAAAAAGCGATAGATCTTACCCATCCACTCGCTGTCCCGGCGAGCCAGGTAATCATTTACGGTGACAATGTGCACACCCTTACCGGTCAGGGCGTTAAGGTAAGCCGGTAGGGTAGCCACCAGGGTTTTACCTTCGCCCGTTTTCATCTCGGCGATGCGGCCTTGGTGGAGCACAATGCCGCCCATCAGTTGAACATCATAATGGCGCAAGCCCAGGACTCGTTTGGAAGCCTCCCGTACTACGGCAAAAGCCTCCGGCAAAAGCTCATCCAAGGTTTCACCTTGGTCCAGACGCCTGCGGAATTCCGCTGTTTTAGCCTGTAGGTCAGCATCACTTAAAGCGCTAATTTCCGGCTCCAAAGCATTGATAGCTGCCACTTGACGAGATAGCTTCTTGATCTCCCGGGCATTATCATCCAGGATATTGCGCAAAAAACCTAGCATGGGAATCACCCCTTAATGAATCGAGGGGGAATGCCACCCCCTCGATTTATCCATCGTTATCACCTTTTTTATTTTAACATGTTCCCTCCTGCAAAGCAATCATGCCTTATGTATGCAAAGGCGGCAGCTAAAGCCCTTAAAACAGCCTTCCCAGCAGTCTGGAGTTCATCAGGAGTTTCTTCCAGGAAGGCAATACCAGCCAAGCGTTCCCGCCCAAAATGACCGACCAAACCGATAACCGCCAGTATGGCCCGGCTGTGGGCTACCTCCAGTTGAATCAAGTCTTCCAGTACCAGGGCATAATTTTCTCCCAAGTATTTTCCCACAGCCTCCAGAGTAGCCTGGGCCACCAGGTGGCATCCGCGACCGGGCAAATTGGCCCCTGCTGCGCGTCCCTCATAAACAGAGCCGTCCCAGCCTATTTCTATTCCCACATTAACTTCAGCCTGAATACCTTGAGAAAAAAAGTTAAGGCGTGCCAGCCGCAGGCGGCCACAAGCTACTAAATAAGAGTTACCACCTTCGTGTATCTTATCAGCCATCTGTCCTCCTACATCTTCTAACTGAGCCACGCTAATCTTTTTATGATCCAGAGGTGTGCCCAGCTGGACCAAAACAGCTGTTTCAATATCTCGCACTACTTGTTTGGGGTTGCGGTTGGGTGTCGCCAGAACATGAATTTCTTGTATTTGACCATCAGGACCGGTTACCATGCGAGCGGAAAGTACACCCTTGACCTGACAAATGACCCGTTCATATTCTGCTATGGCTATTGCTTCTTGAGTTCTGTCTTCTGGCAATTCTGCTGCCCACCCTTTTCCAAATTTATTTCATTATCTTTTTCTTTCTTTATTTAACTTAGGTTATTTCGCCTTCCAATCACATTTCCCTCCAACCTTACTAGAAAAGCCGAAAAAAAGAGAAACTAAGCATTTTGTGCCAGTTTCTCCTTAATAATTTAGAAATCTATTTTACTTTATAATTCTGGCTCTATCAGCCCGTAATTACCGTCTTTTCGCCGGTAAAGAACGTTAACCTGCTCCGTCTCTGCATTGGCAAAAACAAAAAAGTTATGCCCCAACAGATTCATTTGTAAGATGGCTTCTTCTATCGTCATAGGCTTGACAGGAAAACGCTTAGTGCGCACTATCTTAGGCTCATTTGTCTCTTCGTTCATAGGGCTTGCGTCGGCCCATTCTTTAAAAACATTGCTCTTCACCCTTTTGGCCAACTTAGTTTTATATTTTTCTATTTGCTTCTCTAATTTTTCCAGGACCAGATCAATGGAACTATACATATCACCCGTAGCTTCTTCACCGCGCAATAAGTACCCATCCAAAGTAACAGTGACTTCCACAATATGTCTTTCTTTGGATACAGACATATTCACCTGGACCTCTACGTTGTCACCCAGGAATTTCTCTAACTTACCCAGCCGCTTTTCTGCGTACTGGCGTAAAGCATCACTAACTTGAAAATTTTTCCCCCGAAGGGTCATTCGCATCCGCTGCACACCCCCTGGCTACTTTTAAGAAATCATCTTTTTACCAAATATTATTCCCGCCCAAAATCAGATCTCCTGCCGTTTTATACTAAAAAGCCCCGACCTAAAGCCGGGGCTCACTTGACTAAAGTTTTACCACATTAGCCGCCTGGGGACCGCGGGGCCCCTCCACTATATCAAACTCTACTTCCTGGCCCGCAGTTAAACTCTTGAAACCTTCTTCCTGGATGGCAGAATAATGGACAAACACGTCTTTGCCATCCTCTCTCTCGATAAAACCATACCCTTTCTGCGGACTAAACCACTTAACCTTGCCCAACATCTTCATTTCTGTAAACCTTCCTCCTAAATAATTCTTTCCCTCCAGGGACAAACACAGCCCACCTGAAGTGCCTTCATTATAACACACGAAATACTGGGAGTCAAACCCTTACCTTTGCCGCTGCATATTAGGCGTGTCATACGCTGTCTTGTCGAAAACACCCTCTTCCAGGCCTCTAGTCAAGCTTATTTTCTGTGGATAAAGTGGATAAGTCTGTTAATAACTTGCGAATCCTACTTTTTGATTGTGGACTTTAGTGTGGATCGTTAAAAAATTTGTCGGATCAGCAATAAATAACAGGGAGCAGTAGTCGAATTATCTCTAATTTAGGCCGGTAGCCACCGTAACTACGGCTACAGACCGGGCCCCGCCCTTAAGGAGGGCAATGGTACAGGCTGTGGCAGTAGCTCCGGTAGTTAAAACATCGTCAACTAATAGCACATCTCGCCCCGCTATCGTCAAAGTTTCCCCTAACTTAAAACTGCCCTGCAGATTGAACAGGCGGGCATGGCGATTTAAGCCAGCCTGAGCTGGCGTATTCCGCACTTTTATTAACACCTTGTCCACCACTTTTATCCCCAATAGGCGACCCAATTCCCGGGCCAGGAGCTCTGACTGGTTAAAGGCTCGCTCCCGCAACCTAGGCGGAGCCATGGGGACTGGTACCAACAATTGGGGCCTCCCGTAAAGGGGTTCACCTGCTACCACCCGGGCCAAAAGATACCCTAAAGGCCGGGCCAAAGAACGCCGGCCGCGGTATTTAAATTCCAAAATGGCTTGACGCAGTTCCCCCTGATAAGGTCCTACTGCCCTGGCCAGGCGAAAGGGAGGTAATTCTTCCTGGCATTGAGGGCAGAGCCCTATGCTTTGGACTTTGCGCAGCAGGCGACCGCAAAGCCTGCAAGGGCGCCAATCCTTTTGCCAAGCTCTGAGTAGCTCATTACAAGGAGGGCAAAGGTACCCCTGGGCTCCTGGCCGCCGACATAAAAAACACCGATTGTCTCTAACAAAAATCCAGTCCCAAAAGCCCATGGCATAGTCAGTCCTTCCCGGGCCGTAAGTAACCCTTTTGGGCCGCCAGGTAATTAAAGCGCCGGATAAGGGAAGAAGCTGCCGCCATTTCCGGAGTTATTTTGCTGGCTACAAACCATACTCGACCCCCGGGATACTCAGCTGTTCTTCCTGCCCGACCGGCAATCTGTACCAGAGTATTCTCGTCAAAGATACCCCGGTGATCCGCAAACAGAACCATTACGTTCAGACGCGCCAGGGTAATCCCCCGCTCGAGGAGAGTAGTGGTCACCAGTACGGGAAAATCTCCTCGCCGAAAAGCAGTTAAAACTTCTTCCCGCTCTGGTGAGCCCGCATGTAAACCCTTTATCCACTCTTTTTGCCCCTCTACTTCTAGGGAATTAAGCAACCATTCTACCACCTGAGGCACCAGGCTCACCGCAGGTACAAAGACCATTACTGCGGCTCGATCCTGATTAATGCTCAGGCTTAAGGCTTCTGCTACCGGCCGCGGGAGCCTGCCACCGGGCCTTCGCAGCGCCCTATCTATTATCAGCTGGGGCTCAGGTAAGGGATAGCCGTGATAGCGGGCAGGTAAGTAAATTACAAGTATCTGCCCCCGCCGGGCCTGATGTGCCAGTTCGCGAGGCGGGGTAGCGGTAAGATAAAGAACCTGCCCAGAGGGCCTGCGGCACCGTTCCAGCCCGTAATAAAGCCGGGGGTCGCCCGCCAGAGGAAAGGCATCCACTTCATCCAAAATTATGAGATCAAAGCGCCGGTAGCACCGCAAGACCTGGTGCGTAGTGGCCACTACGAGTTCCGCCGGGGCATATTTCTGGCCGCTCTCTCCGTGAAGTATGGTCATCTTTACGTCGGGGAAGGTTTGCCTAAGGCGGGGGTATATTTCCCGTACCACCTCCCGGCGTGGGGAGGTATAGAGAACTTCGCGGCCGCGGCTTAAGGCAGCTGCTATGGCCCAATAGGCTACTTCGGTCTTGCCGGCACCACAAGCAGCCCAAAGGAGGCAACTAGAGACCTTCCCTTCTGCCACAAATTCCCGGGCTTGTAACGCAGCATCCTGCTGGGCCCGGGTGAGGGAAAAGGAAAGGCGGGGCTGTACTGGCCGGCTGTTCTCGATTTCATAGCTCCTTGAGCTTGGGCGAGCATAAAGGGGGCGGCAGGTACGAGCCTCCCCCAATTCCAGGCAACCCTCACAGACATAACAATCAGAACTTTCACAGGCTGCACATGTTGCTTTAAATAACCTGTCTCCTTGGCCGCAACGCCGGCATAAAGGCTGTCCCCGAGAATTAAAGCCGACTGCCGGCCAAAGTTCACATTCGCCCCGGAGGTAAAGGTAATGAAGCAGGTCGGGTAAGTTTGCAGTCACCGTCACCTTATTTTCCCGGAGGGCCCGGGCCACTTCTTCCAGCAAAAGGATGCGCCCAGTTATGATTTGGCACACAAGATTTAGTTCTTCCTCATCCGGCAAAAAGGAAAGGGGTGGAGGTGCCGCTTGCCTTTCCAAACTTATGCCCCATCGCCGGCTGGCCGCCCTGAGCACCTCTTCCACCTTCCCGGGCGTACTTTTAGGCGGCCACCGGCTCTGCAAATAATCCTTTAAGAAAAAGGCCGTACCTAAATTAAGGGGCGGCGAAATAAGTTCCATATATTGAGCACCGTTGGCCTCCCAAAAACAGCGATCCAAGGTGGGGCGATGGCTTAAACCCAACCTCTGTCTTTCTCCTTCATGAACTACATATAAATAGCCTTTCCAGCAAAAAGGAGGATTACCCATGGCCCACTCCTTAATTTAAGGTCCGAAATTTTGTACTTTCTCTTACAGGATTCCTCTCCAGTAGCTGGTAAGCACAAACAGTATTGCGCCCGGTGCTTTTAGCCCTATAAAGGGCAGCATCGGCCCGGCTCAATAGCTCTGTCTTATCCCTAGCATCCTGCGGCCAGGTAGCAATACCGATGCTTACTGTCAGGTGCAGTTCCAGCCCCTTATCCCGCGCAAAAATGTGTTCCTCTACTGCTCTACGGATGCGCTCTGCCACTTGCTTCGCACGTTTACAATCCACTCCGGGCAAGAGCAGGGCAAATTCTTCCCCACCATAACGGGCCACAACGTCCTTTTCCCGTACCTCGTGCTTGAGTAAATTTCCCACTTCAATAAGCACATGATTCCCCACCAGGTGACCATACTTATCATTTATTTCTTTAAAGTGATCGATATCTATCATAAGTACTGTTAAAGTTGACAGCGAGTGGAATTCGTGCAGCATTTTTTCTAAACTCTGTTCAAAGTAGCGATGGTTATAAAGCTGGGTTAAATGGTCGGTTATAGCCAGATATTCCGCCTGGGCAAGCCTGGCAAGAGTTTTCATGTACTCTTCCCTTAAAAGTTGTAGTGTTTCCTCCCGTTCAGCAGCCAACCTTGTCTCTTCCCAGAGGAGTCCAAATAGAAACCAGGCGGCCAGACTGACGGCCGTCCACCCTCCTAACTCAGCTATAGAACCATAAAGAGCAGAGCCATCCCTCTGGAAGAATAAAAAAGCACCACCTGATATAATAGCTATTAGAATTAAGACCAGGGATTCAATACGTTGCTCCCAAAAAAGGGCCATCAAGGGCACCAAAAACATCGCTTCAGGATAGATACCTTCAGCGGCACCATCGCTATAATGGTGCCAGAGGACAGCCAGGAGCAAGCCTACTCCATAAAGAGTCCAGCGTAACAGCCGACAATTTTGCCCTAAAGACCGGGGCAATAAGGCTACCTGCACCTGTATAGCCGCCAGGGCTAAACCAAAAAAGAAAGCGGGAAGGCTGAAGGCAGAAATGGCAAAAAAAAGAATCGCTATTCCCACTACTAACCAGCTAAACTTTAAAGCCGGATTTCGATCATTCTTCATGATCCATCTTCCCTGCTTTACTGCAATACCATTCAAACATTCGCTGCCAGTCCTCTTGTTTCCTCCTTCTCTTTAGGAAAATATAATATTTTTTCCAGTGACTTGAAAATCTGCTGGCGCATTATATTCAAATTTCTGTTTAATCTTAGGTCACATACAATCACTCTGTTCCCGTAGTTGTACGGGGCCAGCAACTCCGCCAAGTTCAGATTGCTCTCCCGCTTTAAATAAAGTACAGTACAGGCCCGGTAAGAATAAGTAAACTTATCCAGGATAGCAGGAGTGGCATCCGTCGAACCCCAGTCCATGGCTATAACTTCCACCCGGCGACCTCTTAAGAAGCGCCAACACAGAATTTCCCGCAACAACCCCTCAATATACTCCTCCTGATTTTGTACCAGAAGCAGCAAGCAATACAGGTTCTGTTTCGTGCTGGCGCGTAGTTCATAAAACACGCTCCAGAATATTAAAACTAGAGCGGCTATAATAATGACACTTAAAGCCCCCAGTAGCATGGGGCATCCCTCCTGGTCCATCTTATGCCGGAATACTTTCTCCTGCTCCAGCAGTTCCCATCCAACCGGAGGTATGCCCCTTCTAAAGCTACACATACTTAAGTAAAACAAGGAAAGGTGGTGAACGACTGTGGAACCTGCTGCGGATAGCTGCCTGCGCTGTGGTGCCTCCATCAGTTTAATAACTAGGATTTTGGGAGAACTACCTGTGGAAGTCCCCCCAAAAGGCGTCCTGTGCCCGACCTGTTACCAGGAACTGTCCCCTGAAGAATATTATTCTTACTTTCTTTAAATCTTAAGAGCGGCTCTGATTTCCTGTTGAATTTGGTGGAGGCTCTCTCTGGTGGGAGCCTCCACATAAAGGCGAAAGAGGGGTTCAGTACCAGAGGGCCGGATTAAAGCCCAGCTGCCATCGGCCAGCAAAAATTTAACGCCGTCCACAGTCACACGGCCGGTAACGGGTTGACCGCCCAGCTTTTCAGGTTCATACCTTGGCAGTTCCTGTAAAACCCTCTCTTTAACCTCAGAGCTGACATGCAGGTCGAGACGTTCACTCACCGAGGGGCCATAACGCTTAAGCAATTCTGCCAGTATTTCCTTCAAAGGCCGGCCGTACCTAGCCCGCATTTCGGCTACCAGGGCAGTGGCCAAAATACCGTCCTTTTCCGGGATATGTCCCTGGATACTTAATCCGCCGCTCTCTTCCCCACCTAAGATGCAACCCTTATGTAATAAGGCTTGTCCAATATACTTAAACCCTACGGGTGTCTCTTCCACTCCCAACCCATGGGCCCGGGCTAGCCTATCCAGAAGGTGGGTAGTAGCCACCGTTCGTGCCACGGGTCCTCTTAAACCCTTCCCCTCCACCAAATGGGCCAACACCAGGAAAAGCACCTGGTTAGCTGTCAAGTAACTGCCATCGGCATCCACTACACCGAAACGGTCGGCATCACCGTCCAAAGCTAGCCCCAAATGAGCGCCCTCCGCTCGTACTCGTTCCGCCAGTTCTTCCAGCCCCCGGGCGCTGGGGTCCGGGAGACCCCCGCCAAAAAGCGGATCGCGCCAGTTATGGATCACCTTAACCTCACAACCTACCGATTCTAGCAAGCGCTCCAAATAGCCTATCCCGGCACCGTAAAGAGGGTCTATCACAATTTTCAACCGGGCCCGGCGCAAAGTTTCACCATCAATTAACGTCAACAAGTGATTTAAATAGCTCTCTTTCGGGTCAAAAGCATGCACCAGACCTTCTCTACGCGCTGTGGCCAGGTCTTTACGCTTGACGGCCGGTTGCCCGGCAATCCTTTTTTCTATTTTGCCAGTGATTTCAGGTGTAGCCGGCCCGGCATGAGCAGGAATAAACTTTAAACCATTATATTCCGGCGGATTATGGCTAGCGGTAAACATTAAAGCCCCCGCTGCCCTATACAGTTTAATGGCATAGGCAGTAACCGGCGTAGGCAAGGCTCTTTCTGGCAACAACACGGTAAACCCATTAGCTGCCAGTACCTCCGCCGCTGCTTCCGCAAAATTCTCGGCTAAGAAACGGTGGTCATAACCGATTATGAGCTGCCGGTTAGAGGTTTCCTCCTTAAGATAATCGGCGATGGCCTGTACCACGATACGCACGTTGGCAAAGGTAAATTCGTCGGCCATGATGGCTCGCCAGCCGTCAGTGCCGAATTTAATAGCCAAAAATATCCCCCCTTAAGGCTTGAGCTGGTCTTTCTTGTCCACTTTTATTGGGCTTTCGGGAGCGTCAGTTATATCCACCGGGTTGGTAAGATTATCTTTCTTGAGGTTGACATAGAGGGAACCGTTGCTGCGCAAAACAGCGTAATCCACTTGGCTCACATCTTGAATCCCCTGGGCCTCCAATTGCTGCTTAAGCCACTTTTCATCTAAATTATTTTGTTTTAGGTTTTGAAACAGAATTTCGCCATCCACAATAATTTCCGTGGGCACGCCTTCATATTCAGTAGGAACATTGAGATCAGCGGGTGTCAACGGCCTCTTCTGGGATTTCAAGAGAACACTCAAATTGCCATCCGGCTCTAAAATGGCGTATTCCACATCAGCAATGTCAAAGACGTTTTTTTCCCTCAACTGCATGGACAGCTCATCTACATTATAGCGCATCTTGCGCATATTTTGTTCAAGTATCTTCCCGTTATGAATTACCACCGTGGGTTCACCGGAAATTAGCTTGCGCGCGGGTCTGCTTATTAAAGCCACGTAGCCGCCCAGCCAGGTAAGAGTAGCAAAAAGAGTTAAGCCCAAAAAATGGTTCCAAGTGCGATTGGGATCCACATCTGTAGCCAGCACAGCAGCAATACTTCCAAAGGTAATGCCGTTAATGTACTCAAAAAACGTAAGCTGGCCTACCTGCTGTTTGCCCAAAATACGCGTGTAGATGAGAATAGCAACAAAGGCCAGGAAAGTCTGGAGAATAACCTCTAGAGTTGTTATCAAGATGTGTAACCTCCTCTGATAGGTAGCGTCGTTCACGATTAAAGTAATTCGCGGTTATGCAAGTAAAATAAAATCCCTATTCCGGCCACCACAAATACTAAAATAGCCAACCCTTCTATCAATAATTCGCGCAAACAACATCCCTCCTGTACTTCCAAGTCTTAAGTCTAGTATCTCCTACCGGAAGCCAAAAATGCGATAAAAAACACCGGCCTTTGGGCCGGCGTCCTATAAAGTCCTATAAATAGAATACATTGCGCCTTCTCTTGGTAGGTTTGAGGCGATGACCTATAACACCTACCCTGTTACTGCCCCAAATGACCAGCACAGCCAGCAAAAGTAAAATAACCATGCCTCTTTCGGTAGTTAAGCGCGTCAATAATATGGCGCTAGCGCCCAAGCAAATATTTACAAAGTAAATGGCCAGTACCGCCTGCCGCTGGGAAAAACCCTGGGCCATTAAACAGTGGTGCAGATGTCCTTTATCCGGCTGAAAGATAGGGCGGTGATTTAAAAAGCGGCGGACAATGGCAAAGAAGGTATCCAAAATGGGTATCCCTAGGATAAGAACCGGTACAAATAAAGAAATAACCGTAGTGCTCTTGGTCAAACCCAGTACAGCTAGGGAAGCCAGAGTGAAACCTAAAAACATGGAACCGCTATCGCCCATAAAAATGCTGGCCGGGTAAAAATTATAAGGTAAAAAGCCCAAAGTGGAAGCTGCCAGGGCCAACGCTAAAAAGGCCACCACCATTTCTCCCTGGAGCCAGGCCACTATGGCCATGGTCAGCGCGGCAATTATGGCCGTACCGGCTGCCAAGCCGTCCAGGCCGTCCACCAGATTGAGGGCATTGGTCACGCCCACCAGCCAGAGTAAAGTAACCGGAATAGCGAGTTTGCCCAAAAAAAGAAGGCCGTTAAAGGGGTTGGTAAGAAATTCTACCCTTACCCCTAAAACAGTGACCACTAAGGCTGCCGCGATCTGCCCGGCCAATTTCCACCGGGGGCTCAAACCCCGTATATCGTCCAGGAGGCCTACGACCGTTATAAGGCTGGCCCCCCAAAGCATCCCCCAGTAAGCAGGATGGGTTATACCGGCGGCCAGGTAGGACGCTGCGAAACCGCTAAAGATAGCCACACCTCCTAGCCGTGGCATAAGCGTCTCATGGATTTTGCGCGGGTCCGGGCAGTCCAGAGCACCTATCCGGGGAGCCAACCATTTGAGCACCGGAGTTAATAACAAGCTCAGGCTAAAGGCCAGAGCAATAGCTACTAAATTCAACGCTTAAGCCCCCTTAATCGCTTATAGCAAAAATTAATTCACCTTCAGCCACCAGCTCTTCTCCTGTCCAAGCCCGGCCCTGGGCTTTACCCACCCGACCTTTAACTTTAATAACTTCCACTTCTAGCCGCAGCACGTCCCCCGGCAGCACCTGCCGCCTAAAGCGTACTTTATCCATACCTCCAAAAAGGGGCAACTTGCCGCGCCATTCGGGCTGGCTGAGAAGGGCTACAGCTCCTACCTGGGCCAGGGCCTCCATAATGAGCACCCCCGGCATTACCGGATAATCGGGGAAATGACCGCTAAAGTACCATTCGTTAGCGCTGACATTTTTCAGGCCTACAGCCCTCCGCCCTGGTTCTAGTTCTATTACCCGATCCACCAGTAAAAAAGGATAGCGGTGGGGTAAGATTTCTTGTAAGGCTTTAATATCTGTAAAGGCCACCTTTCCTTCAGCTCCTCTAAAGTACAAACCCTAAAAATCGCAATAGATGTATATTCGCTACTGGTCGCCTACTTCCTGCCCGGGAAAAATTTTTAGGCATTCTTCAGTCGCTTTCGCAATGCTAAGAACAAAGCTATTTCTTCCACCTTTAAACTCCAGGCCAGGACTAAAAATATTCCCGAAGCTAGGGCAGTTAAGAGGAGAACTTTGACCCCTACCTGCCAGGTGGCCTGAAGGGGATTAAACAGGTGCAGTAAGCTCCCAGCCATATAAGTAAGAAAACCCATAACGACGGCAGCTACGAGAATCAAAAAAAGATTTTTTAACAACAAGAGGGTTTTCAGTTCTTGCAGACGCCCCTTAAGAGCTATATAAAGGACTAAAGCATAAAAGCTGGCCGCCAGCGAGTTGGAAAGGGCTAGTCCACCGTGTCCTAGGGCGGGAGCCAAAAATAAGCTGAAAAGAATATTAAGCCCCACGGATATAAGGCCGGCCGCTGCGGGAGTTAGAACATCCCCCAGGGCATAAAAGGAGCGCATAAGTATAGGCTGAGCGGCCTGGGCCAGCAAGCCCCAGGAGGCATAGAAAACGACTTCCGCAGTCATAACTGTAGCGCGGGACTCGAAAGCACCCCGCTCAAAGACTAGACGTACCAGAGGTTCCCTTAAGACAATTAAGCCGGCTGCTGCCGGTATCACCGTTAAAGCTACCAGCGACAAACCCCTCTGGGTGAGATGGGCCATCTCCCTTCGCTTCCCCAGGGCTGCCTCTTCCGACAAGGCCGGAAAAACCGCCGTAGAAACTGCTGCCACAAAAACGCCTAAAGGAAGGCTGACCAGGCGGATGCCCAAATCCAGGGCAGTAATGCTTCCTGCTGCCAGATGGGAAGCAAAAAAGCGGTTGGTGGCCAGGTACAGCTGGTTGACGGCCAGGCTAAAAATAACCGGGGGCAAGTAAAGCCCTACCCGTCGTACTGCAGGGTGGCCGTGGGCTAACCCCCACACGTAGCGAAATCCCAAGCGGGGCAAATCCGGCAGTTGGATCAACAAAAAGGCCATAAAACTCACTACCGTACCGATTGCTAGCCCGACAATTCCGCCGGTTTGGGTAAAAAATAACGCCGTAATAATAATGACCAAGTTGCTTATGGCAGGCGCCAGGGCCGGTGAAATAAATAAATGTCCGGCGTTTAAAATGCCGCTCACCAGCATACCCGTACCTACGAAGGGAAGGGAAAAAAACATGATCCGGGTAAGTTTTACAGTCAGTTCCTGCACTTCCGCCGTAAAACCCGGTGCGAGCAGGGATACGAGCTTAGGAGCTATCGCTATCCCAAGGAAAGTCAACACAATCATTAACAATGCTGTCCAGGTGCCCAGAGCGCTGGCCACCCGCCAGCCCTCTTCCCTTTCCCCCCGTACCAGATAGGCCGTCAAGGCAGGGACCATGACGGTTAAAAAGGCCATACCCAAAATAGTCTGTAAAAAATAAGGGATAGTATAAGCCACCATATAGGCATCAGTAGCCGGGCCCGCTCCAAAGCGGCCCGCAATAGCAGCATCCCGTAGAAAGCCTAAGATCCGGCTTATTAAATTTATAATCAATACACTTCCTGCAGCCCGGGCCATACGGGCTACCGGACCTTCCTTAACCCCTTCATCCATTTATATTTCACCGCCAAACAAAAGCTTCAAAGCCAGCTCAGCGTTACACCGCGCTAACGGCCGCAGTTCAGCCACCGCCCGCTGTATATTTTCTTTAAGGTAGGGCAATTCATAAATCATCTTTTTTACCTTGCCCCACAAGTGGTCGAAGTCCAGGAAATTCAGGCCCACCCAGGGCTGGTCTACCTGGCGGCAAAAGGCTTCCACTTTAGGATCGTAGGATAAACCGAGAAAAGGGACCTTGAAGACTGCTGCCAAAATAAGGGCATGCAGGCGCATCCCCAAAAGCAAATCGAGGCAACTGATTATGCCGACCAGTTCCTCCAAGGTTAATTTTTCTTTAATTATAGCGGCCGGCGCCTGCATTAACCGCTGTACCTGGTAGCACGCTTCTACGTCCCGAGGAAAATGAAAAGGCAAAAACACTACCTCCCAGCCCTGGCCGACCAGTTCATCACCTACCCGTGCCAGGGCTTCGAGAACCCCCTCAAGAAGGGGCCAGGAGCGCAGCGAAATTCCTGCCAGCGGTCTCCGGCCTTCCTCCAGACCCAGTTGTAATAGCTTGTTCTTGCCTGCCTTCAAATCGAGAGAGCCGGTATCCATTCCCAGAACAGGATCAGCCGTCACTTTAATAACCGGACGCTGCACCCCTAAGCTTTGTAAAAAAGCCCGAGAATAGCTATCCCGCAAAGTTATGAGCTGGACGCAGTCCAGCACCTTCGCCGTCAAACGGCGCGCCCAGTTTCGCTGTAAGGGGCCTAATCCCTGGGCATAAATCATCCGGGGCCGGCCCAAAATACGGGCCATCTCCAGAACGCCCAGATAATATAGAAGGCTTTTAGCCCCTGTCACATCCTGGAGCAAGCTTCCGCCCCCGCTGATAAACAGATCCGCCCGCCGGAGGGCCCGCGCCACCTCTCCCGGCCGCCAGCGATTAACGGCCGTAACTGGCAGCCACTTTTCAGTGGCGGACGGGTCATGGGAAAGGACTATAAGCTCTAAATCGGGCGCTAAAGCCTTAAAGGCTTGAACTATACTATAAAGAATAGCTTCGTCTCCGGCATTACTAAAGCCGTAATACCCGGAAAGCAGAACTCGCGCCACCAAAAATTACCCCCTGGACCGGCCAGATAATCTTAATTCCATCATTTTACGGTAATAAGAATAGAGCATAACTAAAATTGATCCCAGCAAAATACCCAGCCACCAGCCATTAAAAATGCGCAGTAGAGATATAGAGAGAGGGGCATGGATATGGGACAAAGTATTTACTACCGAAATCTGGCCCACCAGGGCCATAAGCCACAAAGGGAGATACCGGTGGCGGTAATTCAGGGTTAAAGCCAACAGGAAGGAAGGATAGCCTAGGAGAAATTCCTTAGTGCGCGGTCTCACCCATAAAACCCTCTCCAAGAAGGCCCGCATATTACCTTCAAAAGGTAGAAGACCTATACTTTCATTGCCGCTACGGCTGAGGTAAATTATACCAGCCGCTATGCCAGCTACGAAAGCTAAAAACATAATTATAGTCAGGTTCTCACCAAGCCAGCCTTTGACCACTGGCCAGAACTTATCCTTTTCTTCTTTATATATAGCAGCTAGGCTGAAAATTACCAGGGGAAGGACAAAAGCCACTTTCACACCCATAAACTGGTCCAGCTGGAGCATAAAGCTGGTATCGTTTAATAGCCCTACTATCATCAGGCCGCCCAGGACAGAAAGGAAAGTGCTTCTTAAGACAACTCCTATACTCCAGCCCAGCCCTAAGTGTTTTTCCTCTCCCAGGGCTAGCCATACGGACAGGGTGGGAAAGATAATCGCCGACGCTAAGGCCATAACTTTCCGCACGAAACTACCGTAACCCAGCCCCAGAGCTGCCAGCCAGCCCAGGAAGCCCAAAACACCTAAAATCCAGCCTAAGCGCCTTAAACCGATTCCCTCCAGCAGCAGCACCCCGCCAGCCAGCACTCCTGCGCCTATAATAACCCATACTAGACGGGAGGAAGGCAGGGAACCAAAGGGCCGGGCCTGTCCGACCGACAGGCCTTCCTTGGCCAGGGAATACTGTAAATTTTCCAGATAGGTCAAATTATCTTCAAGCCAATCAGCAGAACCCGGCCGGAAAAACAGGCGCACAAAAATAAGCCGGACATTCCTCTCACCGGTCGCCAGGGTAAACCGCTCTAACCCCGTGGATGGGGAAATAGTAGACATGTCCTTGGAGGAGATGGCATGCACGCGGATGGCTTGTTTGTCTAGTAGCATAGCCAGTTGCTTTGATCCCTGCTGCCGCACAAATTCAATCAGTCCTACAGGTACACCCAACCTTTTGATTTCCTCGGCCAAAACCGGCAAATAAGCTGGATAGCCCGGAAGCACGCTATCATTAAAAAGTATAGCTGCCAGATAGGGCTTCAAGGGCAGTAAAGGCTGCATGACGCGGGTTATAGCTTGGGCCTCGGCTTCCGGCCAGCTTCTTATCTGCAATACTAGAAGGAATCCCTGCTGGGCTACTTTATACAATTTATCCATAGGAAACCCTAGACCTAAATTTTCTAATTCGGCCGGGTTTATAAAGGGCATGCCGAGGGCGACAAAATCAGGAGTGCGTATAACCTGCAGCTCAACAGCCAGTTTATTTTCCAGTTGGACCTTTATTCTTTCCAGTACAGCTTCTTCCTTGATTATAAAATAAATATAGTCGGAGCGAAAAGAATCTTTGAATCTCGGAAAAATCCAGCGAGCCTCATCACCGCTTACCATTTGCAAATATCGGGGCTTAAGCTCCGCTATTGTTTCCTCTTTAAAAAGCAAAGCATTAACCCCTTTTTCCCTAAGTTTCTGCAGAATAACTTCTTCAGGTAAACCTGTCCACCAGGCCAGCTTGGCCATTTCCTGATAATCCACAGCTACAGTTACAGCCTTATTGGCCGCTTCCACCCGCATCCGCATGGCCGCCGGCCATAGACCGGCCACCGCGCCCAGGGCTACCAGGACCCATAACACCAGGACACGCACTTGTTTAGTCACAGGCTTTTAAATCCCTTCCTCCACAAATTTTTCTCCCTTGATTATAGGCCCCCCTTAAAAAAGCGTCAATCTTTTTTAACCAGGAACAAGTTAGCAGGAAGCTTGACAAAGAAAGAGCACAAGCTATAAATTGTATTTGGAATATAAAAGTACCGTGCGGAGGTGAATTATCATGCCCATTTACGTGTATAAATGTGCCCAATGCGGTACCTTTGAAACAGAACAGCGAATTACCGCTCCTCCTCTGTCAGCTTGTCCTACCTGCGGCAGTCCTGTTCATCGCGTTATTACAGGGAATATAAATGTTATTTATAAAGGTTCTGGCTTCCATACTACCGATTACCGCAGTAAAGAATACAAAGAGAAAGCCAAAGCCGAAAGCGAAGGCAAGAGCGATATTAAAGCGGCTAGCTAAGAAAATAAGGGCGTACTTTAGCCCTTATTTTTTTTATTACAATTTGTATCCGTGGACAAGACCAAAAGTATAAGGATTAAAAATAAGGTAAAAGGGTCCCGCCCTTTAGGAGAACTTCATTCCGCTTTCTTGTCGGCTTTCATGACGGTCCTAGCGGAAAGCTTCTGCCGCTCTTGCCTTAAAGCTAAAAAAGTGTTTTGGGCTTTCTGTGCCTGCTCGGTACTTAAGAGCTCCAAAAGGGTTTCGGCCAACTCTGTACATTGAAGCCCCCTGGGCCCTAGATAGGGCTTTAAACTCCTAATAAGCGCCAGAAAATTGGGATTAACCAGCTCGCCCGCCATTTTCCCTACCTCCTGTTCTTAACCTCCACTTAGTTTCAAAATATGTGGCTTGTAATAAATTGGTGCCTAGCGTCAGCTTGCAGCCCAGAGCATATACTTGGTACTAAGAACTTAAAAACCCGACAAGGAGGTAAGGCCTCTGGAAAAAACGGATTTAACCTTAACAGAAGTACTGTCCTGGGTTAAGCCGCATCACTTGCAGAACATGAGCTTAAACGAATTGGCAGGTCTCTTAGCGCTGATAGATCTCCTGGGCATTCTAAGTCTTATGCAAGGTAGTGTTTCTGCCCAAGGGAAAGGGCGCAGCACGTTGCAGGAAGCGTTGAACGCAGTTCTCTCCACCCAGGAAGGTCAGGGCGCTGGCCTCGGTCCAACCGACCTGGCTGCTGCTTTGGGTAGCCTGGGAAAAAATCCTGCCCTGATAAACACCCTGTTTAACCTTCTGCTAAGTGCCAAGGAGCCTAAAGCCAAAGAGAAAGAGTCCGCTGAAAGCAAGCCTCCAGAAGAAAGCCCAAACCAGCGAGTATCCGGGCGCAACCGTTAAAGCGCCCGATTTTTTATGGCCAAAGGGGGATAGACTCCGCCCTCCATAGCCAAAATATTACTGAAGACTTTGGTTAAGGGAGGGATCAGGAGAATGCTCACCAAAGTGACAAAACCCTTTCGCTATTTATTACCTGTTTTACTGGCCGCCCTGCTGATCGGCGGCGCCCTTTGGGCCCGACAATACATTCCCTTCTGGCGGACATTGCCCACCCAGGCCGGCATACCTGTAGCCACCAGCGATGAAATAAACTTGATGGCACGGCTTATCGCTGCTGAAGCTACCGGAGAACCTTATGAAGGCCAGGTGGCCGTAGGGGCTGTGATCCTCAACCGGGTACGATCCCCCCTCTTCCCCAGTACTATCAGCGGGGTTATTTATGAACCGTGGGCCTTTGAAAGTGTCCACAATGGGCTGATCTGGCAGGTGACTGACCTGACTACTGCCACCAATGCGGCCATAGACGCCCTAAACGGGTGGGACCCCACTTATGGTGCCCTCTTTTTCTGGAATCCGGCTAAACCGGTTAGTCCCTGGATGTGGACCCGTACTATCATTACTCAGATCGGTCGTCACGTCTTTGCCCTTTGAGAATGAACAAACAACAAGGAGGTACATTATCCGTGCAGCGCAAGTGGACTATCTTAACCCTCTCCCTGCTGCTCCTGGCGGCTATAAGCTGGGGTTTCTGGGAAAGGGCTAACCGCCTGGCCCTGGCCCATGCAGTAGAAGCAGGTGGACAGCGCGATTTCTATAATCTTTTAAGCCAGGTGGAACAGGCGGAAGTAACTATGGGCAAGGCCCTGGTCTGCAGCACCCCGGCCCAGCAGGCGGCCCTGCTCACCCAGGCCTGGAACCAGGCCTCTTTTGCCCAAGCTTCTTTAAGCCAGTTGCCCACGCCGGGAATTAATTTGACCGCTACCCGTAAATTCCTCTCCCAGGCCGCTGATTATAGCAATTACCTGGCCCAGAAAGTAGCGCGCGGCCAACCTCTGAGTGCAGAAGAGGTACAAAACTTAACCCGTCTGCGGCAAGAGATGGGCAGGCTCGCTGCCGACCTGCACAATACCGAAGGCCAGGTGGCCAGTAGGGCCTTGCGCTGGAGCAGCTTTTATTCGGTTCGCATGCCACCTCTGCCCAAGACCATGGCCTGGCTTAAGGCACGACCTGTCCAAGCCAATCCCGGGCCTCTGGAAGGTTTCATCAATACAGACCGCCATATGCAAACGCTCCCCAGTCTAAACTATGACGGCCCCTTTTCCGACCACCTGGAGAAGGTTAGACCCTTGGGATTGACAGGAGGAGCCATCGACCAGCCCCAGGCGGAAAAAAATGCCTTGGCTTTTGCCAATGACGCCAGCCGTACTTCTTACAGGATAACCGCTGTAAACACGGTTAACGGTCGCATCCCCTCTTTTGGTATTTCCTTGGCGGATGATAAACGGCCGGGCCTTTTAGGCCGGATCGACGTGAGCAAACAGGGAGGACACATCATTTCCTTCCTCAACCCGCGGGCTATAGATGCTCCGGCTATGGACGCTAAGTCTGCCGAAGAACGCGCTACCAGTTTTCTTAAAGCCCACGGCTTCCCTCAGATGGTGTCTACCTATACCCTGCGCCAGGGTAACAGCCAACTTATCACCTTTGCGGCCCAAGAGAAGGGGGTCATCCTTTATCCCGATCAGGTCAAAGTTAAGGTAGCCCTCGATAACGGTGAAATTGTAGGCTTTGACGCTACCCCCTATTTTATGGCCCATCATCAGCGCAACCTGCCGGAGCCCCAGGTTAGCGCGCAAGAGATTCGAACCAAGATAAAGCCCCACCTCAAGGTAGAGGATATCAGGCTAGCCCTGATACCTACGGGAGGGGGGCGGGAAGTCCTCACCTATGAAGTAAAAACTTTGTTGGATAACGAACGCTATTTACTGTACTTCAATGCCCTGACCGGCGAGGAAGAAAAGGTAATGAAGATCATTGATCTCCCTGGCGGTCAGCTAACCATGTGATTAAAATTCTACCTGAAGTTGCTCCAGCACATTGGTAATGCGGTTACCGACGGAGGTTTTATCCGAACCGGCAAAAAGCAAGCCCACAGCATAATTTTCACTATCCAGGATCAGGGAACCGCTGTCTCCGGGCTGAGCCATGGGGCCGGTGATGAACTGGTCCACAAATATACCGCTCAAGCCTTCCTCCAGGACAACTTTCACCGTAGCCTGAAGAACTTTAATAGTAGATCTGGTAATCCCGCTAGAACGCCCGCTCTTAACCACCTCCATGCCTATTCTCGGTTCCCTCACTCCCTTAACAGGCCCTAACTCTAAAATCTCCGGAATAATGGCCTGGGGACTTACTGGCCTGGCTATGGCAGCATCTACAATATTAGGGGTCTTTGCCAACTTCTGTAAGTTTACACGATAATCAGGCCGCAACAAGTGCAACAAGGCATTTATGAAGCGTTCCGCCCGTAAAGCTTTACTGCAAGTTACCTCTTCAACCTCCGGATAAAGGGGAACAAACCTCTCCAGGTGACCGATAACCTGCTCCCTGGTCCCGCCATCGTAAGGACCCGGCTGCAAGATAGGATCACCCGGGGCTGCCCGGCCATCATGGCCATTGCTGATATTGGCCAGTATATGATTATTGGAAAGGATTAACGGTTCTTTAGTGCGGCGGTCTTTTACTACTGCGCCAAAAGTACCGGCCGTAATTTTATAGTGGCCTATACTCATGCCGGGCTGGGCCGGGCGCCTATAATCAGTCCGGCCCAAAAGCCTCAGCTCCCCTACTTCCAACACATCTGTCTCTGCCTTGCCCAACACCCGGGGGATTTTTTCATCCCTTTTGAGCTGGACGGCAGGCAATTTCTGGCTTACCAACACCACCAGAGCGGGTTTGCCGGTCTCCTCCCCGCGCACCGATTTATATCCCATTCCTACACCCACAACCCGGGGCAGATCTAACAATTCACGGCTATAGCGGTCCAAAACTTTTTTTACCTGTTCCACAGAAGAACACTCCTCGAAACTAAAACCTTATTACTTTATGCATATGCTTCGTTTATGTTTTTGGTCCCCAGGCTCAGGGCTTGGAATTAGCTACCGCGAGCAGGAAAAAGCGGAAATACGTAGAATAAACGGTTTAATAAGGAAATTTGGCGCGCTTGCAGGTTCGCTAGGCTAAAAACGTTTGCCAAGAGGACCTATCGATTATGTGCCAATTTTACGCCCACACACCTAATCCCCAGGGAAAATGGCATGACCTGTTTTCCCACCTAGTGAAAGTAGCCGAACTAGCAGCGACCTTCGCCAGGCCCTTCGGCGGCGAGGCGCACGCTGCATGGGCCGGTCTTTTTCACGATCTGGGAAAGTTCAACCCTGCCTTTCAAGACTACTTGCACGCTCAACACCGAGGCGAAAATCATCCCCAGGTGCCACATGCCAGATGGGGAGCAGCTATGCTCTACCAGTTACTTTTTAGGGTTGTTGGAAACCCCGAAACCTGGAAGGATCTGGCCATTCCAGTGTACGGGCACCACACCGGGCTTCCTACCGTCGGCTGTTTGGCCCAAGACCTGGAGGAGTTTGTGCAACAAAACCGCAGCGCCCTTGCGTACATAAAGCAAGCACTTGCTCCTCTCCCCAAACCCACACCCCTAGTTCCTTCCTCTCTCGGGGACACCCGCCGTGAATTGTTCATCCGCATGCTCTTCTCGGCACTGGTAGACGCCGACTACCTGGACACAGAACAGCACTTTGCACCGGAACTGGTAGAGCACAGAAAAGGATGGCTGGAAGTTGCCGAACTCTGGTCTAGGTTCGTGAAAGACCAGGAATCTTTTCTGGCCGCCCGGGAAGCGGACACCCTTACCAACCATGTACGTCGCGAGGTATATGAAGCTTGCCTACGTGCTGCCGAAGGTCCGCCTGGAATCTGGCGCCTCACCGTACCCACGGGCGGAGGGAAAACACGAAGCGGGCTGGCTTTCGCGCTAAAACACGCGGTGTTTCATGGCAAGCGCCGGGTAATTGTGGCTATTCCATATACAAGCATAATTGAGCAGACCGCGGATGTTTACCGGAAAATACTAGGACCGGAAGCCGTCCTGGAGCACCACAGCCAGGTTTCCGTGACTGAAGATGAGGAAGAAAACCTATCGGCCCTGCGGATGCGCCTGGCGGCCGAGAACTGGGACGCACCCTTAATTGTCACTACCACCGTGCAACTTCTCGAAAGCCTGCTTACCAACCGCCCCACGCAAGCCCGCAAGCTTCACAACTTGACCCAAAGCGTCATTCTCTTAGACGAGGTGCAAGCCCTTCCCCCGGAAATTCTGAAAACCACTCTGGACGTATTAAAGGCGCTGGTCGAGGACTACGGAGTAACATTGGTACTTTCCACCGCTACTCAGCCGACTTTCGACGACACCCCCTACCTCCAGGAGTTCTCCGGTCTGGAAGTGCGCGAGATCGTACCCCAGTATCGCAAACATTTTGAGCTGCTCAAAAGGGTACGTTATGAGTTTCGCGAAAGGCCGCTTACCTGGGATGAACTGGCAAGAGAGCTCTGGGAGCTGCCTCAGGTGTTGGTGGTATTGAACTCCCGGCGGGATACCTTGGAACTTTTAGCTTCCCTGAGTAATCGACCGGATGTGTTTCACCTTTCTACTCTCCTCTGCGGAGCCCACCGGAGAAAGGTACTAGAGGAAGTTTCGCAGCGGCTGAAGCCGGAAAAAAGGGCACCGGTTTGCTTGGTCAGCACCCAGGTGGTAGAGGCAGGGGTAGATCTGGATTTCCCAGTAGTTTACAGGGCAGTAGGGCCCCTAGACCGGATAGTTCAAGCAGCGGGCAGATGCAACCGTGAGGGACTGCTGACTGAAGGGCGAGTCGTGGTTTTTGAGCCGGCTGAGGGCAGAGCTCCCCGGGGGCCGTATAAAGTGGGCCTGGAAAAAGCCCGCCTCCTTTTAAGGGAGCACCCCGTCGAGAGCCTGCACGATCCAGAGGTCTACCGGCAATATTTCCGGAGGCTCTTTGCAGACGTTGATCTAGATAAGAGAAATATTCAGGAATACCGACGCGCCCTAGACTATCCGGAGGTAGCCCGCCGCTACCGGCTGATCGACGAGGATACAATCTCGGTAGTCGTGCCCTACGGCGAAGCGGAAGAGCGGCTGGAGGAATGGTTGAATCAGCCCCGCCGTAAGTCCTGGCGGCGCCTACAGCCCTACCTCGTCAGCCTCTTTCGGTACGAGGCGATAAAATTAACTCGAGAGGGACTGATGGAGCCCATCGGAGAAAACTTATACCGCTGGACAGGGCGATATGATGAGCGCTTAGGGCTGGTAGGGCCCGTCTACGACCCCAGCGATCTGATTATCTAGGGGAAGTGTCTTAATATCGATTGAATTTTTGGCGAACAGATGATTGATTTTCAATGCCAATGTGGCCTATTGCACCCAGCCTCTATGCCGTGTGAAGATTGAAACAAGCAAGGAGGAGTTTTTAGATGGAGCGGACCGCAATGATCACGGTTAAAGTGTGGGGGGACTATGCCTGTTTTACCCGCCCGGAATTTAAGGTGGAAAGGGTAAGCTACCCGGTCATGACCCCTTCGGCGGCGCGAGGGGTACTGGAAGCGATTTTCTGGAAACCGGAGTTCCGCTACCGCGTGCGGGCCATTGGGGTGCTGAAGCTGGGCACCCAGACCGTCATTTTGCGCAACGAGCTCTCAGAGCGTCAGGGAAACCGGCCGGTTTTCGTAGAAGACCAGCGGATGCAGCGGTCAAGCTTAATCCTAAAGGACGTGGCCTACCTTATTCGCGCCGAAATGGCCCTGCGACCTTGGACCCCCGATCCAGTCTACAAGTACCGCGACCAGTTTAACCGCCGTGTGGAAAGGGGCCAGTGCCGCCACCGGCCCTACCTGGGAACCCGCGAGTTTGCGGCCCATTTTGCCCCGGCAGAAGAGGACGACCGGCCGCAGCCGCTGGACATGGACCTGGGTAATATGCTTTTAGACATTGCTTTTGTGGAAGATCCTTCCCGACCTGAGATAGAATTTGTCCGTCACGGCCCGAGCGGCGCGCGGCGCACCTTTGGTTATCACCGGGCGCTTTTTTTCCTGGCCCGCCTTGAGGCAGGGTGGCTTAAAGTTCCTGCGGAAGAGTACCGGGAGCTATATCGGTTGGAGGGCGAGGAATATGTTTAGGGAATTAGTAGATCTGGGGCGTGAACTGGAGGCTCAAGGAAAGCTGCCTCCGGTGGGCTTTTACTCCTATACGGAGCCCATCCGTTGGGTGGTTCACATCTGGCCCGGGCCGCCGCTGAGGGTTTGGCTGGAGGAGGTTGAGCTAACTAATAGACCCCGACCGTACGATCCGGGTAGGACGTCAGGGTTGAGGGCTTTCCCTCTCGTCCACGAGGCTGGCTATGCTTTGGGTGCTTCCAGACAAAAAAAAGATCTGGATAAGCGGGCGACCAAAAAACACGAGGTATTCCGGGAACTGCTTGAAAAATTCCTGGGTTCGCCGCTAGTAAAAGACCCTGCACTTCGCGAAGCGGCGACATGGGTAGCTGAGGTTCTGGAAAAGGGTCTGGTGCAAGACGACCCGCGGTTTGAAAAAGTTCATTCCAAAGACTGGGTTTCCTTCATGCCGGAAGAGGGCCCCCTGGCCGGACAGCATCTGTTTGAGCATCCAGAGGTAAGGACCTTCTGGGTCGCTGAGCTGGAGGAGAGGTGCCTAGCCCATGATAAGAATGGGAGACCTGTGGTCAACATGGGTGAGTGCGCAGTCTGTGGGGCCACTCGAATACTTATCGGCAAGCTTCCCACCCAGGTGAAGCTACTTAAGGGAACCGCCCCCCTGCACTGTCTTAACGAAGATGCCTTTGTCTCTTACCTTACCGGACAGAACATTTCTAAACAGGCTAGCCTGGGGCTTTGCTTCGCCTGCGGGGACATCGCCTCGAGGGCCTTTGACTATCTATGTAAACACCCACGGCACCGGAAGGACCTATTCCGGGACAAAAACAAAGCCGACAGCCTGGCCAACCAGGTGGCCGTTTTTTGGCTTAAAGCCCCCACTCCATTATGGGCGGGAGATAAACCCCTAGATCTCGACGACCTCCTGGCCGTCCTGGGAACCCTGATGGGTGAGGAGCGGGCCCAGAAAAGGACTCCGGCTCCTCCCCCCGATCTGGTCCAGTTGGGTCGCCTGCTGGATTTGCCCTGGAATCCCGGCATAGCCGGCTTAAGACTGGATGCCTATGCCTTTTACCTGGGGGTGCTCTCGCCCAACGTGGGACGGGTTGCCCTTCGGGAGTGGTTTAGCGTATCCCTTGAGGTATTAAAAGAAAATCTCAAGCGTTTCCTGCAGGCCCTTACGCTGGTTTCCCCCTGGGCAGACGAGCCCCGGCCGGTATCCGTTGCCACCCTGGCGGAGGCCCTGGATTCGCCCGACCCTAATTTAACCAGAGGATTGCTTCGGGCGGCCTACCTGGGGTACAGGCCTTCGGCTGAACTTTTGACCCGGGCGGTACCGCGCCTGAGGGTTCTCTGGGCCAAAGGAAGGAGGGATAAACCGGATGAGGAACGGGAAAGGTTTAAGCACATTCATGCCTTGACAGCCTTATTAAAGTTGGTGCTCTCTTATGGAAAGGAGGAGGCCGTAAACATGGAAAAGCTGGATTTTAGGCATAGTTCTCCGCCCTACCTTTGCGGGCGGCTATTGGCGGTTTTGGAAGAGGCCCAGCAGCGGGCGGCCAATTTTAAGCTGAACACTACCCTGGTGGACCGCTTCTACGGGGCGGCCTCCACCGCACCGGCCTCGGTGTTCGGGAATCTTTTGCGCCTTAGCACCACCGCTCACCTCCCCGAGGTTGGGCGGGAAATAAATCTCCTGGTGGAAGAGATCCTTTCCCGGCTGGACGAGGCCGGAGGATTTCCCAAGACCTTAAACCTTCCCCAGCAGGCGGAGTTCGCCCTCGGCTTTTACCACCAGCGAGCCTATTTCCGCGCCGGACGGGTTAAGGGTAAAGCTAGTAAAGCTGGTCAAGAAGGAGGAAATTTGAATGAACATTAGCAACAGGCTTGAACTCGTCTGTGATCCCCAAAAACGGTACGAGTTTATTTTCCTTTTTGATGTCCGGGACGGCAACCCAAATGGTGATCCCGATGCAGGTAACCTGCCGCGGGTAGACCCGGAGACCATGCATGGCCTGGCAAGCGATGTTTCTATAAAACGAAAAATAAGGGATTACCTACAGGTTACGAGAAATATACCTATTTTCATTCAAAGCAGGGTAGCGCTAAACACTTTAATCAGACAGGCGGGAGAAGCAAGGGGTATTACCGAGAGCCGGGTACCAAATGAGGAAGTACGCAATGAGCTATGTAAGCAATATTACGATATTCGCATGTTCGGAGCCGTACTTTCCACCGGCGATCTGAACGCCGGGCAGGTACGGGGGCCGGTACAGATCACCTTTGCCCGTTCGATTGATCCAGTGCTTCCCTTGGATCTCTCTATAACTCGCAAGGCCCGGACCACCGAAGAACGTATGGAGACCGGAGAGACCGAGATGGGCAGAAAGCCACTTATTCCCTACGGTTTATACCGGGCCCATGGGTTTTACAACCCCTTCCTGGCCGAGGGAACCGGCGTATCGAAGGAGGACCTTAAGGTTCTCTGGGAAGCCCTTTGCAACCTCTTCGAGTTGGACCGCTCGGCCTCTAGAGGTGAAATGGCAGTGCGCGGGATCTTTGTTTTCCGTCACGAGGACAAGAAAGGCAACGCCCCGGCCCACAGGCTGTTTGAGTTGGTGAAAGTGCGGCGGCGGGAAGGCGTGGATAACCCCCGCTCCTTCGCGGACTACGTGGTCGAAGCTCCGCCTGAAGGGGCGCTTGACAATCTGGGTTTTGCTGGAGTAACCCTGGTCAGGCTGGTGTAAATATGAGTTGGGAAGACGCTGAATACGTCCCCATCTGTGCTTTGCAGCATTACGTCTTTTGTCCCCGCCAGTGCGCGCTGATCCATTTAGAACAAGTGTGGGAAGAAAATCTTTTCACTTTAAGAGGGCGGCGGGTGCACGAAAATGTAGATCTTCCTGAGGAATACACTGCGGAAGGCGTTCGAGTTGAGCGGGCCGTCCCCCTCTGGTCGGATCGTCTGGGGTTAATCGGCCGGGCAGACGTGGTCGAGTTCCTGCCAGACAGAACTCCTTACCCGGTAGAGTATAAGGCCGGTCCCCGGCGGGCCCGGCGGGCCGACGAGGTGCAGCTCTGCGCTCAGGCCTTATGCCTTGAGGAAATGCTGGGACGGCCCGTGACACGGGGAGCCCTGTACCATCACGGATCGCGCCGCAGGCGGGAGGTCCGCTTTACCACCGAACTTCGCTCGCAAGTGGAAGAGGTAGTCCTGCACGTGCGACGTCTGTTCCAGATAGGGTCCCTACCTCCACCTGCGGCAGACGGCCGCTGCCGGGACTGCTCTCTGATGGATGCCTGTATGCCTTTAGCCCTGCAAAATCTCCCCGCCTGGCTGGAGCGTGAATGGAAGTGATACATCAACTCCTGAATACCCTGTATGTCCAAACCCAAGGCGCCTACCTTCACCTGGATCACGATACAGTCAAGGTGGAGGTAGACCGGGTCCTGCGATTACAATTACCGCTACACCACTTGGGCGGCCTAGTCGTTTTCGGTAATGTGCTTCTGAGTCCTTTTTTGATTCACCGCTTCGCCGAGGACGGCCGGAGCATAGTCTGGTTTGATCAGAACGGCCAGTTCCGGGCCCGCCTGGCCGGGCCGGTATCCGGTAACGTCCTTTTGGGGCGTGCCCAACACGAGGCCTATGGAGATGCGTGCCGACGTACGGCCTCGGCACGCCGCTTTGTGGCCGGCAAGATTAGAAATGCCCGCCACGTGCTGCTCCGGGGAATGCGCGACAACCCCGAACTGGCCTGCCAGCTTGAACCGGCCGCTCGGGAACTGGAGGCGGCCCTAAGGGACGTAACCAGATCTGAAGACCTGGATGAGATACGTGGTATCGAGGGCCGGGCCGCCGCGATATACTTTTCGGGCCTGAGCTCGCTTATCCTGGTTGAAGATCCCTCCTTGCAGTTTGAAGTTCGGACAAAGCGCCCGCCCCGGGACCCGGTGAATGCGCTTCTTTCATTTGCTTATGCGTTGCTGGTTAACGAGTGCATATCGGCCTGTGAGGGTGTAGGGCTTGATCCTCAGCTCGGATATCTCCACGCCCTGCGCCCCGGCCGTCCAGCCCTGGCCCTAGACCTGATGGAGGAATTCCGGGCCTTCCTGGCAGACCGGCTGGTACTGACCGTGTTAAACCGCCGCCAGATAACGGAAAAAGATTTCCTAGAGCGACCTGGAGGCGCCGTCCACCTTACCGACCGGGCCCGCCATACCTTTCTCGAGGCCTATCAGAAGCGGAAACAAGAGGAGCTTACCCATCCTCTTTTAGGACAACGGGTACCCGTGGGACTCCTTCCTCACATTCAGGCACGCCTTTTGGCGCGACATCTTCGTGGGGATGCGGCCGAATACGCGCCGTTCGTTGCCCGATGAGGCGGATAGACATCGTAGTTGCCTACGACGTAAATATGGAAAGCAAGGAGGGCCAGGCTCGCCTGCGTAAGGTAGCCACCCTTTGCAAGAACTTTGGTCAGCGAGTCCAATACTCGCTCTTTGAGTGTCGGGTAACACCGGCCCAGCTCGAGGAACTCGTCCACAGGCTCCGGAAGGTAATCGATGAAAAGCAGGACAGCCTTCGCATCTACATACTGCATGGCGGCAGGGAAGGTTCGCTGAAGGTTTACGGCCGGGACCGATATGTGGACTTCGAGGGGCCGCTGATTTTATGAAGGCTTCGTAGTGGTGCGCGGACCTCTAGTGAAGTTGTTAAGCCCAGATGGATCGCGATTGGGGATTTTCATGGCAATCCGGGTAATTAGAGGAGTTTTCGACTGGTCAAAAAACCTGTAGGCCGTCGGGTTCGCGGAAGGTGACCCCCAAAAACGCACAGTAAAAAGAATTTAGACGCGAGCGGTTGCACCCGGCCTCTGTGCCGGGTGAGGATTGAAACGGTTTCTGGCTGCTAGAGGGATAGACTTGCAGGGTGTTGCACCCGGCCTCTGTGCCGGGTGAGATGATTACACATCACCCCGCGTTCAGTTGCCCATCAAAATCTGGAAATTACCCAAAGTGGGGGAATATAACCATCTAAAGTAGAAATTTGCTGCTGAAGTGGAGGGAAGATGTAAGGTAGACCACTGGTAGCACCACTAAACTCAGGTGTAGCAAGGCGTTCCCGGTAACCCACCAAATCACGTTGATTGCAATCCGTTAATATGAAGTAAGTAACTTTAGGTGGCTGGATGTCATTATCTCCTGTCACCTTTTCTTTTTCAATACAAAATAATCCCTAATTACCGACCATGACGACAGTTTTTCTTCCAGCAGTCTTGCCAAAGCTGAACTCCTCTTGGGTAATCTTTTAAAATTCTTCTTTTTGCTGTAAGATTTCCTTTTTTGTTCTATAATCTCCTGGAAACCAGGAGTAGGTTGGTAAGAGTGGAAGCTTCAAATAAACATCTCTGAATTCATTATAATCATACCTTGAAAAATATGTAATGTCATACAATCTTAAATCAGGGGGAGGATAATTGTCGATTGTCATTACATATCCAAAAGGAGGAAAGTTAATTTCGGAAAATATGTAAATTGTTTTCGTCAAAAAGTTAAGCTTTCCTTGGAAACCGCCTATCCTCGCCCATCTTCCTTCGGGGTTAAGGTATACGAAAATGCGATATTTTCCCGAGTTAATATATTTACGTTTGGGGTTTAATACAAAGCTTACAAGCTCTGGGTTCCTTTCAGCAAAATCAGGATTGTTGACTGAAAAGAACATGGTGATAATTTGTTTCAAAACTCTAAGAGGAAAAATCCAAAAGGGATAATATAAAGTAGGTTTTCCTTCTGCTTTACTAAGCAACTGAAAACCTTGACGACACCAATCTGCAAAAGCCTTTCCGTACCAAGCTCCTGTATTGTTATTGCATTGTGGACAGAGTGTATAACCTCCCATCCCCTTCGGCATAGGCTGTCCCTTAGATTTTACTTCGTCATCGGGACCAACATTTAAAAGATCGAAGACCCTATAGAGGACAGTAGGATGGTCATTGAAGGCAGATCTTGGGGGAATATGCTCAAACGTCAATTTGCCTACTATTCCACAAATATGGCACTTGCCATAAACTTTTCGTCGTCTACTCATAGTACCCCCACTTTGAATTCTTGTCCAAATGGTTTAATTTTCTCTCCTTTTCTCTTGGTTCCTACCATGCCATAACTTAAGTTTATTTATCAATGAGTCCGACACTCTTCACAACCTTAATCTTTTTTCTATCACACGATGTTACTGCCATAAAATATCCCAATTGTTAAGGTATTTGCGTAGCCTCTCTTGATATTCAACCACATTGAGTTTTCTTACTTTATTGTTTGGATCATGGGGGCGACCATTCTTACCTGGGCTTTCCAGCCATCTTTTAAAGTCCTCTTCTAGCCAAGTATTCACCTCATTGGTGGGTATGATATAAAACTCCAGATTTTTTACATCCATAGACAGGTTAACCAAAACGACAAAGTCGTCATTTTTGCTTATGTCTCTGAACACTTTACCATCCTTTTTCGCAAGGAAATGCCACCCTGGATTTTCCTCAGACTTAGTTTTGACCCTGATCTTTACAGTTCGGCCACCATTCGTAGCTAGAACATCAAAGGATGGAGCATTTCTAGGTGCCAGTGCGGCAATTATACCACGCTTTAACAATTCAGCCAATACATAGTATTCGCCAGCATTTCCTATCAGCGTTCCTTGGCCTGCCTTGACTTTTCCTTTCAACATACTCACCCTCCTTGATGAAGCAAAGTATTGGAAAAACTTTGCAAAAGCTTCCCCTCTACCTCTCTAACCTACTCGAACTGAGGTCTTCAGCGATACACTGCTTCAGTGTTTCAATATCTTCAGGATCGTCCACTATATGCATTTTCCTGTGGCAGTTGGGACAAAGGGCTACCGTATTATCAATACTGTCTTTCCCACCCCGTGACAACCATATAATGTGATGAGTTTCTAAATAAGGTTCACCATTTTGGTCGAGAAAAGGAGCTAGATTACCACATAACTGGCATCTTCCCTTAGCTCTACGTTTGGCATATTCAGCCACGTACTGGTTTCTTTCGTAGACTTTTGTTATTACTTGTCGCTCTCCAGGGGTTCCGCTACTTATTGCTGCTCTTTCTTGTAATTCGTTTTCACTTAATTTCCTAGCTTGTGTCTTACGATGTTCTTCCTTATGTTGAAGATATTCATAAGGTAGATAAACGGGTGGGCCGTCAAGTATTTTGAGTGGAAATATCCATACAGTCCTCCTATTTCCATCAATATCTGTTTGATAGGCCTGGTAAGGCTCTTCTGTTAGTTCAACTCTGCCTTGATAAAAATATCTTCCCTTCTCGAATACTTCAAATAAGTGAACTTCCACTCCATTTGATTTGGAATTAGCTAGTATAGCATTTGCCATAAAATCGAGACTTTGGTTTCCCCGTAACCCCATACCTGTGTAATGAAAAATATCTCCAACCCATTTATCCTCATATATTCCTTTTGTATGATCAGATATAAGTACCAAGCAATTTGTACGTTTAGAAAAACGGATACCTCCCCGAGTACCACATTTAAATATCTCTCGTAACCTATTATTACTAATAACTTCACCTTTTCTCAAAGGGATTGTAATACTCATGGTTATACCCTTTTCTCCTTCATAAGTTTTTCTACAATAGGCAAGTCCGCAGGAACCAACTCTAACAAATTAAGCTCTGCCAGATTAACCCATCTAATTTCATCATGCACATAGGGTACAATAGTGCCGCTAACCCAATCCGCTAAAAAGGCTAGTAATTCTATGGAAATATGCTCGTAATCATATGCTGAGGTACAAAACAGGTCTCCTATAATGGACCCAGAAATTTAGACACGGAAAATGGGGGTCCTAAGCGTCAAAATGAGTATTAGGAAACAATATCCAGCCGAACTTAAGGCTAAAATCGTACTGGAAATTCTCAAGGAAGAAAAATCCATTTCCCAAATCGCTTCCGAATATGGCATCCACCCCTCCATCCTAAACCGGTGGAGAAATGTGGCAATAGAGAAACTACCTTCCGTCTTCACTGATGAAACGAAAAGTATTGAAAACATGAAATCCGAATACGAGAAGAAAATCCAAGACCTCTATGCGGAAGTCGGCCGTTTAACCACTGAGCTGACCTGGCTTAAAAAAAAGAGTAGCCTCTGAGCTTAGCCGGGACGAACGCCTGGGTTTGGTGGAATGGGGTCATCCAGAACTATCTATCAAGAAGCAAGCGGAGCTCTTAAGCCTAAACCGCTCTAGCTTATACTATCACCCAGTGCCCCCTTCCCCAGAAGAAATTGCCATAAAGCACCGCATTGACGAAATATACACCGAGTTTCCCTTTTACGGTTCCAGGCGCATTACCATCCAGCTTCGAAGGGAGGGATTCCTGGTCAACCGCAAAGCAGTTCAGCGCCACATGCGGGAAATGGGTATAGCCGCTATTTATCCCAAGTCTAACTTAAGCAAGAGAAACCATGAGCATCGAGTATATCCCTACTTGCTGCGAGGCCTTGTCATTACTTACCCTAACCATGTCTGGGGTATAGACATCACCTACATCCGGCTAGTCCGGGGATGGATGTACCTGGTGGCCATCATGGACTGGTACTCCCGCTTTGTAGTAAGCTGGGCCTTAGACCAGTGTTTAGAGACAGCCTTTGTATTAGTGGCGGTAAAAGAAGCAATGGCTAAAGCCAAGCCCGAGATAATGAATAGCGACCAGGGAGCCCAGTTTACCGACCCGGACTATATAAGGCTCCTGGAAGGAGCGGGTATAAGGGTCAGCATGGACGGGAAAGGCCGGGCTACCGACAACATTTTCACCGAACGTCTCTGGCGGAGCCTGAAATACGAAGAAGTCTATCTTAACGAATATGAAAGTCCCCGTGAAGCCAGGCAGGGCATATCTCGATATCTAGAGTCTTACAACCATCGCCGGCCTCACCAATCCTTAAAATACAGGACGCCGGCAGAAGTCTACTGTGGAAAGGACTAAGACATATTATGCCAAATCAGGAATCTAAAAAATTGGCTTATAAACTATCCCACACCACTATTCACCAAATTAGGTTTATCCTTCCATGCTTAAAATTTTAAAAATCGTGTCTTGACAAAGGGGTCCACCTATAGTTTTTTTGCTGACCCGCTTTTGAGTGGGGTTACCCAAGGGTATAGAGAATTTACTTTAATTTACTTTAAAAGATATTATTAAGCTCCTGTAAGTATCTAAGTGCTTCTTCCTTGGTAGAAGATATCAAGGCCCGGTCAATAACCTCGAGATGAGCTTGTTTCGCTAACTCATATTTATAATTAGCCCAAGCCCTATAAGCTGCAGTCAAGTTTCCTAAGTTTTGATTGCGTAATACTTCTCCCTTAAACGCTCCTATAGTTAGCAGTTTCCTATATATCTTAGGTGCTACCTTATTCCAATAGTAGTCTTCACCTAAAATTTCTATAGTCCTCTCAAGTTCAGGCACCCTAGCTCCTTTTAGAGCCTCACGTGTGGTCTTGATGTAGTTATTAACTTCTTCTTCTGTTTTTCCTAATCCCCTCTTAGTTGCTTCATGATAGACTGCTGTATCAACTAACACTTTAGCGAGGGCAATAGTATCAGGAGAATATTTCTGGAGTAAATTAAGCATCTTTTCTTTTCTCTCTCTTGCTCCTTGCCCAAATTGACTTACTTCCTCTTGTTCAAGCACTTCTTTGCTATTTTGTGCACTGGCATAGGCCGCTAAAAATTCCCCTTTTGTAATCGGCTCACCCTCCACCCGAGCAACGATACTATTAGCTTCTGCATTTTTATATGCCATAGCGATACCTTCAGCCCGTTTCAGTTTGGTATATTCTGCTGTATAACCTCTAACCGCAAAGAACACCACACCTATTATTGCTGCTAAGGCTAAAAGTAAACCCCACCTACGTACAGTCATATCCATAAACCCCTCTCTTGTAGAAAAGAAAATAAATTACCATAAAAGGAAGCTGTTATAGTCACCATAGGTTCCTAACAACCCAGCATCACTATATGCGGCAAATCCATAAAAAACCCTAGCCTCTGCAGGAACGTTTATTGAGAGATAATAATCTTTATATTTCTCGCCTCCATACGGTATATCACCTGGAGGTAAAATGATTGGCACTGGATCCCATTCATAATCAGCTATTGTTCCAACAGTGGTTCCGTTTGACTTTAAATAGGTAGCCGTACCAGGGTATATGTCGAAGGGATAATATTCACCATTTTTAACAACACCACTACTACAATGATAGTAGACCCAATTGTAAGAGCTATCATACTGTACCCAATACTCTGCTGCTTCATTCTTTATTGTCACCCCGAAGATACCTCCGTCGCAATAAATCCAGTACGTGCTTTGGTCACGACTACTCGCAGAACCTGCAAATGCCACACCAGTTAATAGAATTAGTAATACTAGCGATAAAACAGTAACTAACAGATACTTCTTCATTTGGTTCACCTCTCCGTTAGGTTAACAGTCACATTAAATTAGCCTTAAAGCTTCTGCTAGGTAAGTCCTCTACCAAGTACTGGCCTTACCTGTCATAAATAATACCCTTTCTCCCACCTTCTTCCTTCTTAATTTAACCAGGTTGCTGCAAATTCCTACCTTTCACCTATGTAACCTACAAATTCTAATATTAGCTTCCAAGTTCTTCTATCATAGTCAATAATATAATATTCCCAAAAAAACAAGGTGCTTCGTGTAGCTTTTTGTCGAAGCGACCTCCTTTTATTAAGAGCAACTTGGGGCTAAATGAAGTGGGTAGAATGGCGGGGCAATGCGACCCCGCCGGAGGGTTTTTGTTTACGAAATCGGTCATTTCTTGGCAAGCTCCTCCAGTGCCTCCCGGAATTCCTCTATTATTTGGCGAGCGATTTCCAGGTCTTGCTGGAGTGCTTTCTCAATATCCTCGTTAGTTTTCGTCAGCCTGAACACCCCTTCCAGGATCAATTTTGATCCAGACCTTAGATCAAAATTGATCCTCAATGTAGTATATACAACAGGGGTATGTTGGGAGGGCGGGATCGGGTAGAGCAGGATATGTACCTTCGGTACATATCCTGCTCGTGGGAGTAATTCTATAGGGTATTTGACGTTTAGGTGTATATTCTACGCCAGGGGTTGTTTTTGGGATCAGGGATTTTGGTGGTTATAATTCCGGTTTAGGGATCGGGATAATTCTTTGTATCTCAGTAGCCTGGTTACTCCGGGCTTTCCCTACTTTTACCTTTATCAGTCCTAGACTTTCCAAGCGTTTTAAAGAAGGAAACACACTATTAACCGTTACGCCAGAGTAATATACTAGCTGGTCACGTGACACGTATATAATTCCTCCGATGCTCCTCTAATTCTTTCCAGATCGCATATAGCTTTGTAAACATATACATCTGTCGCATTTACTTTTCCTCTCCATAGTTGCCAAAATTTTTCAAAATTGTTTCTCCGCAACGCCGCCGGTGGCATAGATTTACTATCTCTTACTAATTTTGGTAATTTCTCTCTTCCGCCAGTTTCATTGCTGCTATCTGTTCATGGTTGCCCGGTGTATCCCAGGTATTTTCCCCCACTTCCACGGCCAAGGATAAGAAAAAAGCTGCCCCGAATCATTCAAGGCGTTAAGCCATTTTGTCTCAGGTTCTCGGTAAACCAACATAAAGATTTCATAACAGACTTGCCCCTGCAATAATTCATTGATAAACTTAAGACAGGTGGTGGTTTATCTGCAGCCGAAAAGCGGTAACAGGTACGATATCACCATCAAGGACCTTTTCGCCGACGAAACCCAGGAACTCATCAACTACTTTGGCCACCTTGAGGTCAGGGTAACCGGCGAGTTAAAAATCGAGTTTCCCCAGGTAGAAACCAGGGTTTCCGACCTGGTAATGAAAGCTGAAAGCCAGCAGGGACCTGTGGCCATCCACCTGGAATTCCAAAGCCGTAATGACGATGAGATGCCCTACCGTATGTTGCGCTATGCCCTGGAAATTTACAAAATCTACCACCTGCCGGTTTACCAGCTAGTAACCTACTTTGGCCAGTGGCCTATGACCATGACCAGTCAACTTGAGTATCGACTGAGCGACCAAAACTTGCTGGATTATCGCTACCACCTTATCGATGTGGGTAATATAACCTATGAAGAATTAAAAAACAGCCCCCACCAGCGATTGCTTTCCTTGTTACCTGTAGTAGACAGGGAAAAGCGCCAGAAAAGTGGTAAAGAATTCCTCTGGCGCTGCGCGGAAGATATTCTCAGCAGCAACCTGGACCTGGAAACTAAAAAACCGTGCTGTTGCGGGCGGAGATATTCGCCGGCCTAGTTTTCGATCAAAAAGCAATTGACCTTGTTTTCCGGGAGGTGGAACAAATGCTTAACATAGAGGAATCCGCCGGCTACCAGCGGATATTCGAAAAGGGTATGGAAAAAGGTATGGAAAAAGGCATGGAAAAAGGTGTGGAAAAAGGACGGCAGGAATCCTTGATGGACTTGACCATCAGGCTCTTAAGCAAGAAGTTCCGCAAAATACCCCGGGAGTATCTGGCCAGAATTAAAGAGCAGGACGTTTATGTCCTGCAGCAGATTATCGACAACATCTTTGATATCAATGATATCAAGGAACTGGAAGATTACCTGCAGTAGTGTAAAAAAGGTGGGCTTAGAAGGAGGAAAGGCGACCCTCCCTCAGGTAATAAGAAGATAATCAACCTCTGTATTTTTTGATTGCCGAATTCATCTTTTCTTGCCAAACACATTGTTTGGTCCCCAGGCTTAGGGCAAAAAAGACTCATCTAGCCCGAAAACAGGTGGCGAAGGCAGAACCCCTGTTCCACTTCTGTTGGCACTGCAATTTTTTAGCACCAGAGATATTTGTCAAAACTTTTAAAAAATTTTTTGGCCAGCGCTATGAAATATATTAAATTATATTTAACTATGCTGGCCGGACCCTCTCCGCTTCCCCTCCGCTTCCTCTCCGCTTTTTGAACATATATAACATAAAGTAAAATTAAATTATGCCCTTTTACCCACAAGCTTCCAGGCCAAGTTCTCTTATCCACCAAGGCCCCCCAAGGGGGTAGGAATACGGCAGCGCCGTGACTATCCGGAGGTGGCCCACCGTTACCAGCTGATTGAATAAGAAACGGTTTGGCACTCTTCCCCTACGGCGAAGCGGGCTTCTTACAGCATCATCCTTCTCTGCCATTTACAAAGTGTCATATGACAGTTAAAATAAAATTACAAACCTGCCAAAGGAGGTATCTTAACTGACCCTAAATGAACTAGCTAAGGCAGCAGTAGATCAAGGATTGGATTTGGGTAAGAACCCAGCCCGAACCATAAGATACTATATAAAAGAGGGGTTACTGCAACCGCCCCGAATTGAATATGATGGAAAAATTAAGCGTGCAATTTACTCTGCTGATCATCTTATAGCTTTAAAGATGATTTGTAAGTATAAAAAAATGGGCTATAGCCTTAAAGTCATAAAAGAAAAAATAAAAGAACCGGTTTACTGGTCCGATGAAGCCTTAGAATTCATGCGCCCCTTTATAATCGCTAACAATTATCCTACGGACGTTTTTTGTAAAGACAAACCGGCCACTAGAGAAGAAGTTATCACCTTTTTGTTCCATTCTCTGGACGCCATAACAAGAGGCCTAAAAGATAAGGAATTTATAAAGAGGGCCTTTGTGGATAAAAATGGACAACTAGCTATTCAGGAATTCGAAACCTTATTTGAGGAATGAAAACCAATCTATTTGGGAGAGGAATTAGGTGAATCCTAGAGATATAATAAAGGAGGCGGCAATTGAAGAGTCTTACGAATTAACCCCACATTGTCTTGAAGAAATGGATAAAGATGGCATATCAATTGACCAGGTCGAATGGGTAATGCAATATGGTACTATTTGTAAAATAGATCGTAAACGCGGACGTTACACTTTAAAAGGTAGAGGCCTAATGGTAAGTGTAGAGCTCGTGTGCAATAAATATTTAACTGTAATAACAGCCGGTAGAGAAAGGAGGTAGAGTATGAAAGAAAGACTTTGCCGTTGTGGGCGTCCTATGATCAAAGAAAAAAGAACTATTACACGAAAAATAGGCGACCGGAAAGTAACTATTAAGGACGTGCCAATTTTATATTGTAATTACTGCCAAGAAGTTTTATACAATGCTCGAACAGTGAAAAAGATGGATGAATTAATTCGTAAATTCCCTAATGAAAATCTGCTTGTTTATCCTAGTCCACTTAAACCTCCTAATTCTTTTTTTAACAAATCAGGTTTACATGATAGTTTCCTAACGGAAGCCGATGAACCAATTAAACTACATGAACTTGCTTACTTAATAAGCTTGCTTCAAACCAAACTAAAATCGGTTTACTTACGTTAGACATAGTAAAAAGAAGCCTCCGTACCTTCCGGCCCCGGGGCTATCTTTACTCCCTCCAGCTTCTCATACTACACTACCGGCAGTACAATTTTAAGGCGGAACAGCCTTCCTCCAACTTCTATTCTTCCAGCAGTTCCCTGGCTCTTAGACACCACGCCTCTTTGAGCTTCGTTCCTCATACTTCTTAGGTGCTTTAAACTCATCTCTCCCGGATATAAGAACACACCGCAGCCCCCACTTTTGTGACACGCAATATAATCGGGGACTGCCATAAAGTCAATCCTATAAACCATGGGCGGCTTCTCTGAGATCCTCTTGGTCGAGCCCCAGATGGCTAAAAACACTAAAAAGTAGTATACTAAAAGTATGACTAAGAAGGAAAGCAAAGGAAAAATAATCTATCTCGATAACAGTGCCACCACCGCAGCTCTACCAGAGGTAGTAGAAGCTGTAAAAGAAACGCTGGTATCTGTTTATGGCAATCCTTCCTCTCTTCATGGGATGGGTATAGCAGCCGAGCGCATCTTGCGCCAGGCGCGCCAGGAGGTAGCTCGACTTTTAGGGGTGGAACCGAGCGAGATCTATTTTACTTCCGGCGGTACGGAAGCCAACAACTGGGCTCTACGGGGACTGGCTTACTCATTGCGCAGGCGGGGCCGGCATATTCTCACCACTTCGGTAGAGCACGCCTCCGTACTGCAGACATGCAGGTTGCTGGAAAAAGAAGGCTTTAGCATAACCTACCTTCCCGTGGATTCCCAGGGTACGGTCCGGCTGGAGGCCCTCGAGCGCTCTCTGCGTGAAGATACTATTCTGGTCAGCATCATGAGTGTGAACAATGAATTGGGCACCGTTCAGCCCCTGGAAGAAGTAGCCCAGATACTGACGACCAAGAGCTCAGCCCTGCTTCATGTAGACCATATCCAGGGCTATGGTAAAATACAGCTGAACCTGAAGAAACTGAATATCGCTGCCCTTTCTTTAAGTGCCCATAAGATTCACGGCCCCAAAGGTGTGGGAGCTTTATATCTGCGCCAGGGCCTTCACATACTGCCCCTCCTAGTAGGGGGCGACCAGGAACGGGGACTGCGAGCGGGAACTGAAAATGTCCCGGGCATAGCCGGTTTTGGAGTGGCTGCTTCACTGGCCCGTAAATCTTTCCCAACCGGTGTAGAAAAAATACGGCGGCTTAAAATGCGGCTGGCCGAGCGCCTCCTCTCCGAAATCCCGGACACCTACATAAATGGCCCCGAGCCCGCTTATGGCGCCCCTCATATCTTAAATGTCTCGTTTCCCGGCGTTAAGGCTGAGGTCCTGGTTCACATGCTAGAAGAGAAGGGGATTTACGTTTCTACCGGTTCAGCCTGTCATTCCCGCCGCCGAGACCTAAGCCATGTTCTCCAAGCCCTGGGACTTCCTAAAGGCCGGATAGAAGGGGCCATCCGTATAAGTTTTTCCCGTCTGAATACTGAGGAAGAAGTAGAGGAAGCGGCCCAGGCCATCCGAGAATGTGTGGCTGAACTGCGCAGGTTATAGAAGCAGGTTTTAGAGAAGGAAGGAGTTGCTCGGGTTCGTGTATACGGCGTTGCTGGTCCGCTATGGCGAAATCAGCTTAAAGGGGAAAAACCGGTCGGAGTTTGAGCAACGGCTCCTGGTTAATATTGACAACGTCCTGGCCGACCTCCCTCCGCGCAGGATCCGCAAGACCTTCGGCCGGATCTTTATAGAGCTCAAGGACGACTTGCCGGAAGTGAAGGAGCGGCTCCAGCGCGTATTTGGAGTGGTGTCCTTTAGCCCTGTAGTAGAGGCGCCGCTGGATATAGCCGCGATACGGGAAAAGGCCCTCTATGTTTTGGAGAACACTCCCGGCCAGACTTTTAAAGTGGAAACCAAGCGTTCTAATAAGAGCTTCCCCTACAAATCGCCGGAAATAAATCATCTCGTAGGGGGTTATCTCCTGGCTAGAACCGGCCAGAAAGTAGATGTACATAACCCCGACCGGGTAGTTCACCTGGAAATCCGCGACGACGGAGCCTATATCTATTCCCAAATTATTCCCGGCCCGGGGGGCCTCCCGGTAGGGGTTACCGGCAGGGGAGTCCTCCTCATATCTGGAGGCCTAGACAGCCCCGTGGCCGGGTGGCTGGGATTAAAAAGAGGTTTGGAGCTCACCGGATTACACTTTCATAGCTTCCCATTTACCAGCGAGCGCTCGAAGGAAAAGGTTATCGAGCTCTGCCAAGTTCTGGCCCGCTACGCCGGAAGCTTTCGCCTCATCGTGGCTCCTTTCACCGCCATCCAAAAGGCTATCCGCCAGAACTGCCCGGAGGAGTTATACGTGACCATCATGCGCCGGATGATGTTCCGCATCGCGGAGAAGGTAGCCCACCGGGAAGGCGCCTTGGCCCTGCTCACCGGAGAAAGTCTGGGCCAAGTGGCCAGCCAGACCCTGGAAAGCATAGCTGTAATAAATAGAGTAGTCGAACTGCCGGTGCTGCGGCCCGTTATTTCCTGGGACAAAACCGAGATCGTGGAACTGGCCAGGAAAATAGGTACCTATGAGATCTCCATCCAGCCTTACGAGGATTGCTGCACCCTCTTTGTCCCCCGCCACCCGGCCACCAAGCCGCGCCTGGAAAAGGTAGAAAGGGCGGAGGAGAACTTGGACGTGGAAGGCTTAATGCAGGAGTGCCTGGACAACCTGGAAACCATAGAGATCGATTGAACATCCTTATCCTGGAGGCCGCCTTTGCTTCGAGCTTTAGCTTACCTTTCGCGCATTTTAACGGAAGCTCGCTTAAAAGAGTATAACAGGCTCCAAACCGGAAAATTGAGGGAGTTAGTATGCGCCTCTTGCTGGCTACTTTAAACGCCAAATACATCCACTCTTCCCTGGCCCTTCGCTACCTTTGGGCCGTCGGCCGCTCCTTTCCCTTGCAGCAGGATATAGCAGAATTTACCATAAATGATCTGCCTTATAGCATAGCCGCAGAAATTTATCATCTGAACCCTGATATAGTCGCCTTTTCCTGTTATATCTGGAACCTTAAGCCCACCATGGAAGTGGCCGCCATTTTGAAAAAGGTTAAACCGGAACTGGTTATAATCTGTGGTGGCCCGGAGGTATCCTTCGAAACCGAAACCTTTATGCAAGCTTATCCCCAGGTAGACCTGGTTATCCGGGGTGAAGGGGAAATTCCCTGGACCAGATTTTTGACCTTGTTGGTGGAAAAAGGACACTGTAAAGCCGGGAAGGCCGAGCTAGATCCTTCCCTCCTGGCCACAGTGCCCGGCCTGGCCTACCGTGCTGGCGAGACTATTAGCTTAAACCAGCCGGCACCGCCGGTAGAAAATCTGGATCTCCTCCCCTCCCCTTATCAGGAACCCACCCTGGCCCATTTGGCTGACCGCATTGTTTATTACGAAGGTTCGCGGGGTTGCCCCTTTGCTTGTGGTTTTTGCCTTTCCTCGGCCACCCGGGGAGTGCGCTATTTTTCTTTGGACCGCATCAAGGAAGACATCACCAGGATCCTTAAGGCCGGGGTACGAGAGATCAAATTCGTAGACCGGACTTTTAACGCCAACAAAGAAAAAGCCCTGGCCATCTGGGAATTCCTCGTTTCTTTGCGGCCCCAGGCCAGGTTTTATTTTGAAATCGCCGGGGATCGCCTGGACGAAGACATGCTAAAATTTCTTTCTCGGGTGCCTTCCGGCCTTTTCCAATTGGAAATCGGCGTCCAGACCATTAACGACCAGGTTAACCGCCGCTGTCACCGCTATCAAAATTGGGAGCGGCTGGCCCGGAATGTAAAGCGGCTGCTATCTTACGGTAATATTCGCCTGCATCTGGACCTCATCGCCGGGTTACCCGGGGAAAATTATGCCTCCTTCGCCCACAGTTTTAACGCGGTGTACACCCTCTATCCCCAGGAAATCCAGCTGGGATTTCTCAAGCTTTTGAAGGGCACCCCCTTGCGCCGGGAGGCTTCCACCTATGGCTACATCTTTTTAGACGAACCTCCTTACGAGGTTTTGGCCAGCCGTGACCTGTCTTACGAGGAAATGCTGTGCCTGCACCGCATAGCCGATCTTATAGAAAAATACTGCAATAGCCACTTAGCCGACCATGCCTTAAGGTACCTGGAGGCCACCTGCTTTACCAGCCCTTTTGCCTTTTATGAAGCCCTGGCCGCCTGGTGGGAAGACAAGGGCCTTCACCGCCGGGGCCATAGCCGTCTGGATTTATATAACCACCTGGCTGCCTTCGCTGCCGGATACCGGTCCGGCCTGGATTTAAGCCTTTTTTACCAGTTGCTTAAATTCGACCTCTGCCGCCATGACCGCAGCCGGCGCTGGCCCGACTGGGCTCCGCCTTCTCCCTTGACCGAAAAGCAGCGCTCCGACTGGATGGGCAGGATCACCGATCTCGCTTTTCGCCGGCAATACCTTCCAGAACTGGCGGATCTCACCCCCGGAGAGTTGCGCCGCCACGGATATCTCGAACTCTTTCCCTGCCACCCGGAGGAACCTGTAGCCCGGCGGCCTACCCTGGTCTATTTTTACTACGGGCCTCCTGGTAGCCAGCCGGCGGCTCAAGTATATTATTTATAGCCTCTCCCATCTGGCCAGCCTCATCTTCCGGCGAAACCGCCTTAAAATCTTAATTGTTCGCGGCCCTAAAAGCAGGTAAAGGCCAGCATTACTAAAGGCATGACCAGTATCGAACCAAACGCTTGCTGCACAAGTAGCCAGAAAGGATTGCCAGTTCAAGGGGTAAACAAAGGCGGTCAAGAACCACAAATTCATAATCCAGCCGTAGATATATCCCCAGGCCAGGCAGAAAGCGGTCATGGGGATTTTCCCTATTGGCGCCCTGAGGCGGCCCAGGAGCCCAGCCGTCATTCCCGCCAGTCCCCAGGCCAGCATCTGCCATGGTGTCCAGGGACCCTGGCCGAGAAAGAAGTTAGAAACAACAGCGGCAGTTGAACCCACCATAAAACCAGCTTGAGGGCCAAAAACAAATCCGGAAATAATCACCAAAAAGGTAGTAGGTTGGATATTAGGTAAAGCGGCGAAGGGCACTCTCCCCACCGCAGCAAGCGTTCCTAAAACAGCAATAATACCGATTTCCCGGGAAGAGACAGAGGAAACTTCAAAGCCTAAGTACAGCAAAGCCAAAACAGCTGAAATAATCGCTGTAGCCACCAGCCCCCCCTGCAGATTCCAAATGATGCTGTTCCCCTTAAGGCTCAGGGCCAATAGAATAACCATCATGGCTACCCCCAGGGTTAACAGCAAGCACCACCTGCTACCTGCTCTAGCCTGATTGACCGGCATATACCCTTTCCCCATTTACCTTGACTTTTTCCAAACCTTCCCTTACAGTCAAAATACCTCGGGCCAAACCCCGGAACAGCCTGGCCATTTGGGGAGAATAAGAGAGGGAGTCGCTCAAAACTTCATTTTTGGGCCCATCGCTCACGAGTCGGCCATCAAACATAAGAATTATGCGATCTATATATTCGGCTGCCCATTCCACATCGTGGGTTACTGTTACCACTGTTAAGCCTTCCTTGGTCAGCCCAGCCAGGAGCCTTCCCAGCTCTCCTTTCAGGCGATAATCCAGGCCCCGTGTGGGTTCGTCCAACACTAAAAGCTGGGGCCTGGCTACCAAAACAGCCGCCAGAGCCACCCGCTCGCGCTCGCCGCTGCTTAAATCTCGGGGATTAACCTTCCGGCAACCATTAAGATTCAAGCGATCTAAAATAAAATCGATCTTGCCGTCATCCTTCAAACCAAAATTTTGCAGGGTAAATTGGAGTTCTTCTTCCACTGTATCCCGGAAAAGGTAATCATTAGGGTTTTGGGGGAGATACCCGACCTGACGTGCCATTTCTGCTAAAGGTGTAGTACATGTATCCTTCCCCAGTACCATTACCCGGCCCCGCCCCGGCTTGAGTAACCCAGCTATATGTTTTAACAGAGTACTCTTGCCAGCTGCATTTTCACCCATAATAGCCACAAATTCCCCTGCATTTATCCTTAAGTTTATCCCTTTAAGAGCCTCGCAGCCCCCCGGGTAAGTAAACCACACATCTTTCATTTCCACCACAGCCCGGCCCTGGTAACCTTTTAATTTGGAAACTTTTCCTGTGCCCAGCGGACACACCGGTATCTTTTTTAGTTCTTGCCGTCCTTCTTTCACCGTCATAGGTATGGCTGGATGATTCAACAAACCAAAAAATTGGGCCACTGGTGGGAGAAAAGGATAGCCACTCCTTACCTGCCACCGGACTACTTCCTCCACCGGTCCGTCCTGCAGAATTTCGCCCCTTTCCATCACTACCAGGCGGTCGGCCAGGTGAAAACATCTTTCCAGCCGTTGTTCAATCAATACCACTGTATAACCCATTTCCTTATTTAACTGCTCAATTAAACTAAAAAATTCCTCCGCCGCTACCGGGTCCAATTGCGAAGTGGGTTCATCGAGAATCAATACTTCAGGCTGCATGGCCAGAACCGAAGCTAAAGCTACCTTCTGTTTCTGCCCTCCTGAAATACTTCCTATGAATTCCTTTTTGAGGGGCGATAAATTAAAGTAACTCATGACTTCGGCCACCCGCCGCAACATCTCTTTCGGGGGTAAACCTAAATTCTCCAAGCCAAAGGCCACTTCCGCCTCCACAGTGGTCATGACCAGCTGTTTTTCTGGATCCTGGAAAACAATACCCACTTGCGACCTAAGGCCCCGACGGTCAAAGCTCCCCAAATCCCGGCCCTTAAAGTAAATCTTACCCCCTATCTTTCCTCCGTAAAAATCAGGGATTAAGCCGGCCAGAGCCCGGGCCAGGGAAGATTTACCCGAACCCGACCCTCCTACAATCAGCACAAACTCTCCTTCTTCAATGCGCAGATTAATATTTTTCAACGCTGGTGCTTGAGTCTCCGGATAATAGTAGGTCAAATTTTTGATCTCAAATAGGGGCAAAGCTGCCACCCCCAGCTTAAAAGTATGGGCCAGGCAAGACTGGTCATTATAAGGGCCAGCAAAATAATGACAGAACTGTTGGGGAGCAAGGGATCCAATTGCGGATAATAGTTAAAATCACCATATCCCTTGACCTTGGCGTACAGGGCAAGACCTAAGGCGGCCAAGCTAGCCGCCAAGCACAGGAAATCCCTCGGCCGGGTCAACTCGTTCTGGTAGCAGGAACGGGGTCCAGTGCCAAAAGCCCGGGCCTCCATGGCTTCCGCCACTTGCCAGGCCCCCTCTAGGGAAGATAAGAGAAGAATATCCAGTAGCCATGAGTACTTCTTTAACCTTTCCCCCCAACTTCCCCTAGCGTAATCTACTCCCCTCATTTGCAGCACTTCCCGGGCGTTCAACAAATCTCGCGCGGCTAGAGGAAACATCCTAGTAGCCAGGGATACCACTAAAGCCGATTTGAATGCCCAACGGGAAAAAAGCCTCAGGAGCTTATCCGGGTGAACCAATCCATTAAAGAGGCAGAAAACAGTCATTATAGTCAGCAGGCGGATGGCCATGGCCGCACCATAGCCAATGGCTTCCAGAGACACTCTTATCCACCCTGCTCCCAGAACTGTTTTTCCTGTGCGAAACACCAGCGCATTAATAACTATAATTAAAATGGCCATCCCCAGCCCCATCTTTAAATAAGCTTCCCACTTATCCACTACTTGGGCCGCCACCACAGCTAAGATGCTTATAATCAACATCCCAGCTAAGTATAGGGGATGGGAGAAAAGCAGGGCCAGGACACACAAAACTGTAAGATATGTTAGGGTTACTACTGTATGGAGGCTTTGCAAAAAAACGCCTTTATCCTCATAAAGTAACCTGTCCAGCATAGCCCTTCCCCTTCTTTAGCGGTTCGCCAGTTCCTCCCATCGGGGTCCCGGAGAACCCATACTGGTGCTATACCACCATATCACTTTGTCTCCAGGCTTTAGGGTTTTCTGGCCGGCAGCGACCATGGGAACCTCATCGTTTACCTTGTACATCCACCCCGACATCCCCTTGTTGGGCTGGCCGGCGATACTTTCCACCAGACCAGGAAACCTGGTAGATAGAGCATAGGGCAGCCCGGTAGCCTCCAGGGCACCCAGCGCAGTAAAACCCCAGGGATTCTTTTCTGTCACTTTGACCTCAGCGGGGCCATACAAAAGTTCCTGATCCTTTCCTACCACTGCTACGCCAACAACCACGAATTCTTTTTCCCCTTCACCTACTACGCCCTTTTGCTGTTGGGGACTCCCCTCCACCTGTTGCACTTTCTGCTCTTTTTTCGGCTGTTGGACTTCTTCCTTTCCCCGCCCTTCTTGGGCCTGAAGGGTTATCGATGGAGCCCCGGGTGCTGTCTTGTACTGTGGGGAGGGTTCGGGTTCTCCCCTGCCTTCAGGCTTTTCCGGGCTTCCGGTAATATTAGAGGGGAGGGCAGCAGATTCGACCTGGGTCTTCTGCACGGGCTCCCCCAGGGTTAAATTCTTTTCTTTATTGGTTACCAGTGCGGGAACCAGCAGGGCTAAAAATAGCAAGGCCAGAGATATCAGATAAACTTTCTTCATACATCCATTCTCCTTATCCGGAATTTGGGCATGTGTCCCGCGTGCGAGGAAAAACACCGGAGGCAAGCTCAGTAAGCCAGCCTGCCCCCGGTGAGATACTAATGCTTTAGGGGGACTCCGGTATTCTCCCCAGCACCTGTAGCATTCTTTTCAGCATTACCATGGCTTCCGCTCGCGTTATTTTACCCTTAGGGACCAATTCAGCGGCCGACCTACCCCGGAGGATACCTGTACTTACGCAAACCTTGACGCTGTCCCTGGCCCAGGGAGATATCTCTGAGCTATCGGCGTAAACCGCCAGGTTGTTCTTATCTTCAGCTCCCCCTTTCGCTGGCTCCCAACCGGCCTTCTTAAGGGCCCGGACTAGGAGGGCGGCCATTTCCTCCCTGGTGATGGTCCTTTCCGGCTCAAAATTCCCCTCACCTGTACCAACCACCAGTCCCGCCCGGTAAGCAGCTTCTATCGTCTGGGAAGCCCAGTGCTGCGGGGGCACATCCCGGAAGCTGGTCTCTTTGAGGTTGGACTCTTCCAGTCCCAAAGACCGCACCAGGAAAGCAACCGCCTGTGCCCGAGTCACCTCTTGATCGGGAGCAAAAATATCTTCGCTCAGGCCCCGGGCAATAAGCCTTCTAGCCATGAGCTCTACATCTTTCTGTGCCCAATGTCCCTGAATGTCTTTGAAAGTCTTTTTGAACGACTCTGACTCTCGTGCGCCAACCAGGTAGTATCCATAGAGGGCCCAGGCAGCATCCATAACATTTTTAGAGGCGCCGAAAGTGCCATCGGAATTCAAAGCCTTGGTCAGCAGGTAATCGACCGGGCTCTTGCCTTCACCACTTTTCACTGAGGCCGGGTCTTCTCGCAGGACTTTTAAAGTAGCGATCATTTCCACTGTATCTATTAAAGGGTCGTCCCAATTGCTTACTGCAAAACTACCGTCGGGTTGCTGCTGCTTTTTCAGCCATTGCATCCCGCGCTCGATCGCTACCTGGATCTCCTGGTCGGACTTGTCCTGATCTAAATAGGCCAGAGCCCGTACAGCTTGGGCTGTGGCCACGAAGTCGGGATAAAAAACGCCGTCCCAGGCGATACCCCAAGCACCATAAGTGTTCCCGACTACCGTATCCTGCTGGGATAAAATGTATTCCCGGGCATAAACCTGATTTATGACGCTCATCAAGTCTGCCCGACCTAAAAGGTCGTAGGCTGGAAAATCGCTGAAAATGTTTGAGTCAAAACCGTGGATCCCTTCTCTGCTCTTGAGAATCTGGAGTAGTTGCTGCACCAAATCCTCCCGGCCCAAGGCCTTCATGCCTAGCAAGTCCTGGGCCAACCTCTTGGCCGGTACTTTAGACGGATCTGAAGAACCGGCAATATCCTGGTACACTAGGTCGATTACAGCTTCTTTCAGTGGTACGCCATTATACACCCAGGCATTTACATCAACGCCCGCCTGGGTGAGGATATAAGAAGCATAAGCACCTACACCATCATCCTGGTTCTTGGATCCATTTTTTGTAAAATCACTATAAAGGATACCTGCTGCCTTATCCATAAGGTCAGACACCAAGTTTGCTTCCGCCGCTTTGGCCCCCGCAAAAGGAACTACTAGAGAAAAAACCATCAAGGCCACGAGCAAAGTTGCCAAAGGGCGCCCCATTTTCCTTCTCCAGTACACCTTATTTCCCCCCTGCCTCTTCTTCTGTGTATTCCGGAAAGCTAGATTCTCTAACTAAAACCAAGCCCGATCAAAAAACCCCGGCCTACGGCGGACCGGGGCAGCTCTAGCTCTTGAGATGAGCAAAAAGACCACCTCCCTATCTCGCGTAGATCAGCGGTGGCAGGAGAACAGGCAGGTTTCCTGGCTCGGGTTCCTCTCCCACCTTACGCCTTCCCAGGTTACCCCAGTGGCATTGTGTAAGGTGGATCCCCCTCACAGTGGCGGGACCGCGCCGGACTCGCACCGGACTTCCCTCTTGCCTCTCTTGAGAGGCCTCCTGTTCCCAAAATTATTCACTTGTCTATATTTTTCTTCGCTATTTAGCCCGTTGAATCCTGCTATCTTCAAAAACGAAAATCCACCCTTCTCGCCAATAAGTTGCAATTGGGGTCAGGAATTCCCCCCCAAGAAGGTGTGTCCCGCTTATTCGTTTTTGTTATAGCTTGCGCTACCAGAAAATGGCGCTTTTCCCCGCCACCTCTCATGTACAAATTTTACTGCCTGGGTAACTCAGCCAGGGAACCACCGGAAACAGGGAATGATATAACTATATGGAATACTAAGTATGAAGGAATTTATTGTTGAGAGCCAGAATTAAATAGCTAGGCCAGTATCCAGGCCGGGCTTAAAGAAAACAACAGGAGGTGTTGGCATGACCGGCATTTTTTCTCGCAAATACTTAATGATTATCGCGGGACTCATTCTGGGAGCTGTAGCAGCTTTAATGACCGTGGCGGGCAACCCGGCGAACATGGGTATTTGCCTGGCTTGTTTTTACCGGGACATAACTGGCGCCTTAGGATTGCACCGGGCGGCAACAGTGCAGTACTTGCGGCCAGAAATTATGGGTATGGCCCTGGGGGGCTTCGTATCTGCCTTAGCCTTCGGTGAATTCCGTGCCCGTGGAGGGTCCGCGCCTCTGGTGCGCTTTTTTCTAGGCGTGTTCTTTATGATAGGCGCTCTGGTCTTCCTGGGGTGCCCGGTTAGGGCGGTGTTGAGACTGGCGGGAGGAGATTTAAATGGACTAACAGGTATAGCCGGGGTGATAGCCGGCGCCCTAATAGGAATTTATCTGTTGAAAAACGGCTTCAACCTGGGCCGCTCCGCTCCCACCTACAGCGCCGCGGGGTGGATGATGCCTCTTTTTATGTTAGGCCTGCTCTTATTGGCCATCTTTAAACCTCAATTTATATTGGCCAGCAAAGAAGGGCCGGGAGCCGCGCGAGCCCCACTAATCCTCTCGCTGGGAGCAGGCTTGGTGTTTGGATTCCTGGCCCAGAGGACCCGCATGTGCTTTGTAGGGGGATGGCGCGACCTTTTTCTGGTCAAAGACACCTATCTTTTTAGCGGTATAGCCGCTTTCTTCGTGGGGGCTTTGATTATCAATGCCTTGTTCGGCAAGATTCAAGTGGGTTTTGTGAACCAGCCGATCTCCCACAATAGCCATCTGTGGAACTTTCTGGGGATGACTTTGGCCGGACTTACTGCTACTCTCCTGGGAGGATGTCCCCTGCGCCAGACCATACTGGCGGCCGAGGGTGATATCGACGCCGGTATCACCCTTTGGGGCATTATAGCCGGGGCGGCCTTCGCCCATAATTTCGGTCTGGCCTCCAGTCCCCAAGGCCCTAGCCCCTTAGGCCCTGCAGCCGTACTGATCGGTATAGCCTTTGCCCTGGCCGTTGGTCTGCTTATGCGGGAAAAAGTAGACTGATATTCAAACCGATCCGGTACCTTGGAAAGCTAAAAGAGCTTACTAGCTCCCGATAAGGACAGGAGGATAACTAAGTTGATTTTTAAGCGCTCCGCCCGTGCCGAGGAACCAGTCCACAAAACCCCAACCACTCGAGGAATAATCATCTTCCCCTCAGTGGAAGAAGCGCTAAAGGGGGAAAAAATACTTAAAAAGGGAGGCCATGAATGCAAGCTAGTGGCGCCCCCGCCGAGCTTACGCCAAGGGTGTGATTTGGCCTTGGAGGTGGAGCTCATAGAGCAAACAGCCCTAGCGCGGGCTTTACAGGGGAAGGTATCCTATCTGGGCATTTACCCCCTCGAAGGGTCGGCCGAGATGCTCCAGATCGTGAAGGCCGTAGCCTTCCCCCAACACGTAATGGTAAAGGCAGGTAATATGAAGATTGTCTTCGCCAAAAATAGCGGGATCATCGTTAACATTTCGGGCGGGGGCTGTCCGGACGTCCCTTACCTTTACACCCAATTAGTCGGCCGCAAGCTGGACGAAGTTGACCGGCCCCGGGAAAAAGGTTTCACCCTCTGCGCTTTAATGTTGGATAGGGCGTGGGAGGAGGCTTTGGCCATCTGGAAGGGAGGAAAGTTCACTTGATCCTCATTGCGGGGACTCTTCCCGCAGAAGACCTCGCCCTTGTCCACGGTAAAGTGGTCAGGGTAAGAAATTCGCTACAGATCAAAGATTTCACTTTCCCTTGCGGGCAGGGCACAGGAGCCATGATCAGCGCCGCCCTTGCGGTAACAAGTGCTTTGGGCTTGGAGCCCCCTCACGCGCTTCTGGCCGGAGATATTGGCCAGGGCCAGGGCACCAGGCGTCTCTATCAATATTTAATAGAGCATGTGAGGGAACTGAAGCCTAGGATTCTTGCCCTACATTATTGCCTGCCCATAGTTAGATTGATGCAAAAGCTTTGTGAGGTGCTGGAGAGGTGCCAACCCCGGCCTTTGTTAATTGCCGATGCCGGGGCCATGTACGCAGCTAAGGCGGCAAGAGTGGCACCCAAATTTGATATTTTTACTCCCGACCCCAGCGAAATGGCTTTTCTGGCCGATCCAGAGGCAGCCCATCCTGCCTATGTTAGCCGTCATCTTTTTAACACTGGGGTTCAACAAGTCCCCGAGCTGGTAAAGAAGGCTTATAACAGTGGCGGAGCCGCTAAGATCCTTTTGGTGAAAGGGGCCGTAGATTACATTGTAACCGAGGGGAGAGTTGTGGCTAGGATAGAGGAACCTGATGTGCCGGAACTAGAGTGCATAGGCGGGACAGGGGATACCATAACAGGCATGGTAGTTGCTTTAACGGGCGCCGGGTGGGATCCCCTGGAAGCAGCTATTACAAGTGCCCAAATCAATCGGGTGGCTGGTAAAATGGCCGGCGCCACACCGGCCACTCCGGTAGCTGAACTCGTCGAGTATATTCCTATAGCCTTAAAGGAATTGAAGGTTATTTCCCAGAGCCCATAACACCGATACCCTGAAAAGGAGGTTCCTCCAAATATGATAGAAATTGATGTACGTGGCTTATCCTGCCCCATACCCGTAGTAAGAACCAAGAAGGCCATGGAGCAGCATCCCGGCCAACCCCTCCTGGTCCTCACCGACAATGAAACACCTAAAGAGAACATTACTCGCCTGGCTGAAAGCCAGGGATACTCGGTGAAAGTAGAAAAAGTCTCAGGCCTGTACCGCTTGTTGCTGGAGCCGCGCCCGGAATAATCTCCTAAACATACCCCCAAAACAAAGCCGGGTTTGTTTGTCCCTTACCCGGCTTCTTACATTCCCAAGACCTCTTCCTCCATATCCCGAACGGAAATTTCCCCTGTCAGATCTGCCGCCAGTCCCAGCAGTGTCCGGGTGTAGGGGTGCTGGGGGTTAGATATAACCTCGCTGGCCGGACCTTGTTCTACCAAAGAACCATCCTTCATGACCGCCAAGCGATCGCTAACTTTTCTGGCTAGAGCGATATCATGGGTGATAAAGAGTATGGCCAATCCCCTCTTCTCCTGCAGGTTAAGGAGAAGCTTTAGAATCTTGGCTTGGACGCTGGCGTCCAGAGCGGAGGTGGGCTCGTCGGCGATCAAGAGCTTGGGGTTTAAGACTAGGGCCCGGGCAATGGCCACCCTCTGGGCTTCTCCACCGCTGAGCTCGTGCGGATATTTGTGCAAGAAAAAGTCTTTGGTGGGCAGCTCCACTTCCTCCAGAACCTGCTTTACTCGTTCCACCTTTTCCTCTTCCCTGCCCCAGCCCTGCACGTCCAGAGGCTCTTTCACCAACTGCAAGACATCCAGGCGGTGACTTAAGGATTCCCGGGGATTTTGAAAGATCATCTGCACTCGCTGATAAAATTCCCTGCCCCTGTGCAAAACTTTTTGGCCCTCCAGCCAAACCTCGCCCTTATCCGGTGGCAGCAAGCCCATAATGGTCAGGGCCAGGGTGGTCTTGCCTGATCCGCTTTCCCCCACCAGGGCCAGAGTTTCTCCTTCGTACAGGGTCAATTCCACTTCCCGCACGGCCCGCACGCCGTTAAAGGATTTGCTAAGGTTTTTTATTTGCAGTAATGGTATCACTCCTCCCCGGTGACAGGCCAGGAAGCGGTCTCCAATACTTTCCAATTCCGGTGCTTCCCGGGAACAGAGCTCCAGCCGCTGGGTACAACGGGGATGGAAAGGGCATCCGCCCACAGGCTTAAAAGGCGGCCCGGGGATTCCTTGTAAGTCCTTGACCGTGGTCATGTTGGGATAAGAGCGTAAAAGCCCCCGGGTATAGGGATGGCGCGGGAAGGTAAAAAGACTTCTGGTAGCGCCCAGCTCTACTATCCGGCCCCCATATAAGACGGCCACTCGGGTGGCCAGTTTAGCAGCTGTAGACAGGTCGTGGGTGATTAACAAAACGACTTTGTCCCCGACTATCCTTTTAAGGAGCCCTATAATTTCCCCTCGCGTTACCGCATCTAGGGAAGCGGTGGGTTCATCTAGAATCAATACCTCCGGATCATTAGCCAAGGCCAGGGCTATCAAAACCCTCTGTTTTTCCCCGCCGCTCAACTGGTGGGGAAAGGCGCGCCACCGCTCTGGTCTTAGCCCCACTAACTTGAGGATCTCCAACGCCCTCCCTAGAGCGACCTTTTTGTCTTCGGGTCCATGAATGAGTATAGCTTCCATGACCTGATCCACAACCGGATAGAGGGGATGGAGGGCGTCCTCCACGTTTTGAAAAACCATAGCTATCTCTTTTCCGCGGAGGCGACGGCGCTCCTCTTCGGACAGGGCGAGGAGATCCCTGCCTTTAAACAGAATCTGCCCAGTGCACTTACCAGGCGAAAGCCCCATTATGGAGAGCCCAAGGGTAGTTTTGCCTGCCCCGGATTCCCCTACAAGGGCTAAAGCTTCCCCTTTGTTAATCTCCAAGTTAATACCTTTCAGCACCATCAGCTCGCCAAAGGATACATGCAAATCTTTAATGACCAGCATCTTACCCTTCTCCCCGCAAGCGAGGATTCAAAACCCCCTCCAGGGCATAACCAATGAAAGTTAAAGCAGTAACCGTCAAAGAAAGGGCTATACCGGGAGGCAAAAGCCACCACTTCCATACTTCCAAATAAGTAAACTTTAAGGCCTGTTGCATCATTCTGCCCCAGCTAAGGATGGTGGGATCACAGACACCCAAGAAGGATAGACCTGCTTCCATAAAGATGGCCCGCCGGGCATCCTGTATCATGACGGCCAGCAAAACCGGGCCCAGATCCGGAACTATGTGACGCGCCATAATATAAAACGAGCCTGCGCCGAAGGTGCGGGCCGCTGCTACAGACTTTTTCTCTTTTAAGGATAAGGCTTCTGCCCTTATTATCCTGGCTCCGCCGGGCCAGAGGAAAGCCGCCAGCAATACGATTAAAGTTAAAAGATTGGGTTTAAGATATGCTCCCACAAGTATGGCTACCAGGACCGGGGGAATAACCAGAAAAGCATCCACTACCCGCATGCAAAGGCTATCGTAAAGACCGCCCGCCAGGGCGGATGAAGTGCCTACCAGCACGCTAATTATGCCTGCCAGCAGCGCCGCTCCGCATCCCACTACAAGGGAAGTCCGCGCTCCATAAAGCAGGCACGACCAGATATCCTGGCCTATATCATTGGTGCCCAGCCAGTGCTGGGTCGAAGGAGGGCTAAAAGCAGCCCCCACTCTAGCCTCCGGCGAATAAGGGGCCAAGAAGGGTGCCAGAGCAGCCAGAAGGGCTAAGACCAGGAAAAGGCACAGACCCGTCCTTCCCAGACTGTTTTCTTTTATTTCCTGCCAATAGTTAACGTGCATAAGTTATCCTCGGATCGACTTTCCGGTAAAGTAAGTCTATCATTAAATTAATGGCCAGCACTGCCACCGTAATTACCAGCAGGACTCCCTGGATAACCGGATAATCCCGCACCAGAAGGGCATTGTAAAGAAGAGAGCCCAGTCCAGGATAAGAAAAGACAACTTCTACAAAAAGGGTACCGCTAATTAAATGGGATAAATGCAACCCGGCAGCGGTAACTACCGGCAAAAGGGAGTGGCGGCCGGCGTGATAATATCGCACCCGGCTGTCCTTACAGCCCTTGGCCCGGGCCGTGAGGATGAAAGCCGCGCCTAAAGTAATAATCATGCTGTTACGGGTTAAAAGAAAGGTACCGACCAGGCGCACCACCACCAGCGTTGCCAGGGGTAACGCTAGGTGGTGCAAGATGTCCAGCACCAGGTAAAAGCCGGTCAAACCAGCATAGGGCGTCAAACCCCCGCCCAAAGGGAATAGGCCCCAGACCACGCCGAACAAAAGCAGGAACAAAACCCCGATAAAAAAGTCGGGAAACCCGTTTAGAAACATCAAAGTGGTTAACAAAAGCCTATCTACCGTCTGCCCGCGCCTAAAGCCTGCTTCTACGCCCAATATAAACCCGGCCAAAGTAGCGAAAATTAAAGCCAGAGCTGCTAGCAACAGGGTCCAGGGAAGATAGCGCAAGACCACTGAGGTTACCGGTGCACGGTAGTAATACGAGTAACCCAGGTCACCTCGTAAGAGAGCCCCCATATAGGCCACAAATTGGTCGCTTAAAGGCTGGTCCAGGGCAAAGCGCCGGATTAGCTCGGCCTTTAATTCCGGCGTCATAGCTACCAGCGCGTCATCGCCGTATATAGCCTCTAAAGGGTCGCCCGGCATGAGCCGCGGCAATAGGAAATTCAAGGCCAGTATAACAAAGAAGGCTACTACATAATTAGCTATCTTATTCATTTGGTCTATGTCCCATTCATTCAAATTTAGTATCTAATCTACATCCGGGTTACCCCAGGAACCTATCCAAGCCTCCTTGAGAGGTTACTTTACAAAAGCCAACTTGTTCAAAGGATTAGGCACGCCTGAACCAACCCCGCCCCACGTATAATATAGGCTCACCAGGCCATCATGGGCCCAATAACTGGTGGGGTAATATAGAGGCAGGGCCGGCATCTCCCTGGCATAGAGCTCTTGTGCCCGTTTCACCAGTTCCCGCCTCTTTCCTAAATCCATCTCTCCCAGCTGCATGGCCAATACGCTGGATAATTCTTTACTGTTAGGGTATCTTGCGCTGTTTATTCCCTGTTCTAGGGTAACCCTGTTTAAGATCCGCGGGTCCCCTCCCAAGCCGCCATGGCCGCTTAAAGCCAGATCGAACTTCCACTCTTTAACCCTGTTATCAAGAGTCTTAGACTCTAAGCTCTGCAAATTTATCTTTATACCTACAAGCTCTAATTGCTCTTTTATAAGCTCGGCCGCTCGCTGTTCGGCAAGGCTGCTTCCCGTACCCCTAAATAAAAGCTCTAACTCTAAAACCCGCCCATCTTTGGTAAAATAATTTCCCTGCCGGGTATAGCCAAGCCCAACTAGAAGCTCTTGCGCTTGAGTGGGATTATACTCGTATTGTTCCACACTAGGGTTGTACCAGGAACTATCCGGCGGTATAAGGCCTGGACTGCCAGCTAGCCCTTGACCGCGCAGAGCCACTTCTACCAGTTTCTTTCTATCGATGGCCAGGGCTAGAGCCTGGCGGAATTCCCTCTGGGACAAAGGCTCTTTCTTATGGTTGATCATGAGCTTAGCCACCCAATCATGGGTACCGGTCAGAACCTGAAAGCCCTCTTTACGCAGATCTTCTACCACTTCAGGGGGTACAGAGGTTGCGTTGACTTGCTTTTTCTTAAGGGCAGCACTAGCCATCTCTTCGGTCATCTTCACAAATTGGAGTTTTTGTATTTTAGGCTTGCCCTGGTAGTATTTGTCATAAGCCTCATACAGATAAGTACCCTGTTCCCGGTTATAATCGACTAGCTTAAAAGGTCCCGTGCCGATGGCCGCCTGCTTATCTTGAAATTTCTCCGGTTCCTTCACATTTTGCCAGATGTGAGCCGGTAAAATCGGTAGGGTCCCCGCTATGTCACTTAAAAAAGGTGCATATGGTCGACTTAGACTCAGTTTAACCGTGTACTCATCCAGGGCCTCTGCTCTCTTTATAACCGAAGTATCCACCCATTGGTAAGGGTGCTGGCGAGTGTACTCTACTGTGAAAACCACATCTTTAGCGGTAAAAGGCTGGCCGTCATGCCAGGTAACATTTTTCGCTAAGTGAAAAATATAAGCATTTTCTTGGGGGTCGTATCGCCATTCCCTGGCCAGGGCCGGAACAAAACCCTGGGCGTCCTTCCAAACCAGGGTATCAAAAACAAAGCTCATACGTACATAACCCGGACCCCGGGGATAATGACCGTAGGGGGTAGGGAAACCCCAATCTCCTGTGGCATCCGCTATGGTGTAGACTACTTGACTTTCCAGTTTCTGCCCTGTACACCCGGCTAGCAAAAAGAGCCCCGCCACCAGGCTTAAGGCTACCATCCCCAGCCGCCAGGCCTTTATTCCCACTTTATCTCACTCCTTTAAGTCTCCTAACCTTACCACCCACGGCTATATTCGTCAGCGCACGGAATACAGACCGGTCGTCCTTCCCTCACGCGAGCCCGCACCTCAGCCACCGGCTCACCACACATAGAACAGATTACCGAGTCGAAAAGGCGCGCCTTAGGAGGAGGCTCCACCTTTAGCCTGTGTACGGTGCATATTTCTTCCTCCGGTGCTTCTAAAATATAGCGCATCCGCTCCTCCTGGTATTGCTGAAAAAGGGCCTTCTCCTCCTCGCTAGCTTGTTTGCCGAACACCTTTTTCCTCAACTCCCGGTAGGCCTCATCCTGTTGCCAGGCCGCCGCCTTTATGGCTATACGGATCGCCCGGCCGCTATCCCGGCAGATGAAAGTAAAAACATGCTTGCCATAGTCCCGGTAAAGCAGGTTGCCCTTCCCCAGGGTGCAACCCGTTAATACCTGTATGGCATCCACTCCGCAGGCATCGGTCTCCACCACGGCTACTAGTTCTTCATCTTGCGCCCGTTCTGTCTTTAGCTCCCGCAAGGCAATTTGGGCAGCCCGGTAGCCTACTGCCAACCCCGGACAAGCATGCCCGTGAAATTCCATCGCTCTTTCCCAATCGCTCAAAGGACGGCACATGGCTCAAACACGCTCCTTTCCGGCAAATAAAAAACCATGGAAGCAGACTCCGCCGTCTTATGCAGAGAACCCCCATGGTTCCGCTAAACGTTTTTCTTTTTTCTAATCACCTAAAGCCTGGTCTTAAAAAGTCGGGCTTCGGTGCTCCCGCCTGGCTCCTTGCCAGATCGTTTATAGATTAATTAGTTCGCCAGGACTGTAAAAATTCCTTCTGGGGGGAGCATTTTAATTCTAAAGCCTGCCCTCACACAGTTCTAAAATCACTATGCAAACGGAGTAGTTTTGCATTGCGTATTAATCAGTACGAGGTTCTACCCTTTTCATCCCGGTAAAAAGCTTACCCAAAAGCTTACTTGTTTCCACCGCTACCAGGGGAATAAGACTTAAGGTTAGAACAACTCCCCAGTCGCTGGACCGCAGCATCACAGTCTCAAAAACACCCCTCAGGAAGGGAATAAATACCACAGCCAGTTGAAGACAGGCTGACGCCAGAAAAGCGTACATCAAACTGCGGTTAGTAGCTAATCCCATGGCCAAGAGGGATTGATCCATGCTCCGGACGTTAAAGGAATGCACCAGTTGCGACAAGGCCATGGTTATAAAAGCCATGGTATGCGCTTCTTCCAGGGTCCGTCCCCAACTAAGGGCCAGCCAGTAGGAGGCCAGGGACAGCAAGCCAATCAAAGCACCCTGCCACAGGATCTTGATACCCATGCCCCCGGCAAACACCCCTTCATTAGGCTTACGGGGTGGCCGGTTCATAACGCCCTTCTCGGGTGGCTCCAGGCCCAGAGCCAGGGCTGGCGGGCCGTCAGTAACCAGGTTTAACCACAAAATCTGGATAGGCGTAAGTGGACTGCCCAGTCCTAGCAATATAGCAGAAAAGATGGCCACAATCTCCCCAGTGTTGCAAGAAAGCAGGTACTGGATGGACTTGCGGATATTATCGTAAATCGTTCGTCCCTCTTCCACCGCACTAACGATGGTGGCAAAGTTATCATCCAGCAGTACCATATCCGAAGCCTCTTTGGCTACCTCAGTACCTGTAATGCCCATGGCCACGCCTATATCGGCTCGTTTAAGAGCCGGAGCGTCGTTCACACCGTCGCCCGTCATGGCTACTATATGGTTGTGTTCCTTCAAGGCTGTCACTATGCGAAGCTTATCTTCGGGGGACACCCTAGCGTAGACGCTGGTATGGGGCACCACTTCCTTAAGTTGTTGCTCGTCCATTTTCTTCAGCTCAGCGCCGGTCAAGATGCCGTCGCCCTGCTGCCAAATACCTAGTTCCCTAGCAATGGCCAGGGCGGTCTCAGGGTGATCTCCAGTGATCATTACTGTGCGGATACCGGCACGGCGGCTGACTTCTACCGCTTCCTTGGCCTCGGGCCGCGGTGGATCCTGCATGGCAAAGAAACCGATAAAGGTCAAATCCTGCTCGACAGTTTCCGGTGACGGGTTAGCCGGAACTTCAGGCCAACGGCGGATGGCCAAGGCCAGGACTCGCTGGCCTTGGGATGCCAACTGTGAGTTGATTTCCAAAAGACGGGCACGAATTTCTTCGCTTAGGGGTACAACTCCTTGATGTGTCATTGCCCCGGTGCAGCGGGCCAACAGAACATCAGGTGCTCCCTTAGTAAAGGAACAGATTGTTCCATCCATATGATGGAAAGTAGTCATCATCTTCCGGGCAGAATCAAAGGGAATTTCGGCCAATCTGGGGTAAGTGTTCTCCACCTTCTCCCTTATTAAACCCGCTTTGGCTGCCGCCACTACCAGTGCGCCCTCGGTGGGATCTCCAATTACCTGATATCCCTTCCCAGTCTCCTCCAGCCGCGCGTCACTATTTAGCAACCCGCCTAAGAGCATTAATTTCAGATTCTGATCGGTTAAAGGAGCTATTTCCTTCCCGCTCTGGTCCAAAAACTGACCGTTCGGTTGGTAACCGGCACCAGTTACCTGCCATAGGTTGCCAGCCGAATAAATCTGGGTGACAGTCATTTCATTTTTGGTAAGGGTGCCCGTCTTGTCAGAGCAAATAACGGTGACGGTGCCCAGGATCTCTACCGCCGGGAGTTTCCTGATAACAGCCCGGCGGCGGCTCATTCTGGTCACGCCCAACGCCAGCACAATGGTCACTACTGCGGGCAGCCCCTCCGGAACTGCTGCCACTGCCAGGCTGATGGCTGTCATAAACATTTCCAGTATATCTCCACCCCGCCACAGCCCGGTAACAAAGACCAGGGCCACGATGGCTCCTGCGGCCATTCCCAAAATTTTACCCAGTTCACCCAACCGCCGCTGCAACGGGGTAGGTTCCGGAGGCGTCTCTTGGAGAAGTTGAGCGATACGGCCCAATTGGGTGTTCATCCCTGTTGCCACTACCAAGGCCCTACCGCGCCCGCCGGTAACAGTAGTCCCCATAAACAGCATATTTTTCTGGTCTCCTACCGGGACTTCACCGGCTTCTAGGAGGGCGGGGTCTTTTTCCACCGGCACTGACTCACCGGTTAAGGCGGCTTCGTTGACCCGCAGGGAGGCCCCTTCGATCAGCCTGGCATCAGCAGGGACAAAATCTCCCGCATCCAGCAGCACCACATCGCCAGGGACCAAGTTTGCTACATCAACCTGCATTACCTTCCCGCCCCGGACCACTTTGGCCGACGGTTTGGTCATCTCCTTTAATGCTTTAAGGGCTTGTTCAGCCTTATGCTCCTGATACACTCCCAGGACGGCATTCAGCACCACAATGACTAGAATGACAATGGAATCTACCCATTCACCTAGGATACCTGAGATGACCGCAGCTCCGATCAGAATCAATACCAGTATTTCCTTTAGCTGGCCCATAAACATGGAAAAAAGGCTGCGGGGCGGCGGCTCTTTCAGGACATTGGGACCATAAAGTTCTAAGCGCCTGTTCGCTTCCTCTTGAGCTAGCCCCTGGGACAGGTCAGAGTTTAATTCCTGGCAGACCTGCTGGATCTCCATGGCATACCAAGGCTTTTTTGACAATTCACATCCCCCTCTCGGTCAGGTAAAAAATATCTTCCCACTAATCACATGCTAAAAGCTCGGTTCATAACCGGCTACTCCCCTTTCCTCCTCGTTTGTATCAGCGTGAAAAGCCCGCTATATCGCCATTGTTACCAGGTAGGTAAAGTTTTATGATATCTAAAACTTCTTCCAGACATTCAATTATATAATCGGGTTGCACAGGCTGGCTTTGAAGACTAGCCTTTTTACGATTCAACCACACAGCGGTAGCGCCAAAACGCTTGGCGCCCACCACATCGGCAAAGAAAGAATCCCCCACGTGCAAGATCTCTTCCGGCCTGCACCCTAAAAGTTCGGCCGCCCGCTGAAAGATTATAGGTGATGGCTTGTAAGCCCTGGCGTCTTCCGAGGTAACGATAGCATCGAATTTTAGCCCGTGTCTTAATAGAGCTACGGATAACTCGTGATTGTCTGTGTTGGAAATCAAGGCCGTCCGGAAGTGCTGGGCCACAGCCTCAACTACTACAGGGGCAGCAGTGTACATCGAGCAGTTTTCTATCATTCGCAACCATATTTCCAGGTCTCCGGGAACTCGCTTTCCCTGGAAGCCGAATTGCCGAAAGGTCATATCTAAGGCCTGATCAAAAACCACCCATAGTTTAGAAAAAGGTTCCTGAGCGATTAGTTTATCGGTAAACCGATCCCACTCTCGGTGAAAAGCTACTGGGTCGGCGGGAAAAGAGTTGACTTGTAATATCAGTTCCGTTGCTTTGGTATGAATGCCCTCTATATTAAAAAGTGTCCCGTAGGCATCAAAAGTTACAGCACGTATTCGATGCATATACACCGCAGTGGGTTCGACGTACATCCGATCCGCCTCCTGAAAGCATTTGTTTCAATATAAATTGTCGTTGGAAGTTGCGAAGCCCAAATAAAAAGACCTTTGTTTAGTGCAATAAAATAGCACCAAACAAAGGTCTTGCTCCCAAGCACTCTCCCTTGGGGTCAAGGCGGCTCTTGCCGAAGCGTACTGTCGCCCTGACCGGTAGGCTATACGGCCTACGAGCTACTCCCCTTTGAAAAATCCATTATAAATTATATGCTAGTAATCCTCTTCGCGTCAACAGGTGGCAGTAACTCATTTAAAATAAATCTAACCGAAGAACCGACTAACAAATGCCAAGATATAGCTTTCTGCCACTCTTTTATCTCCCCGACTACCGCCCTAAAGACATCCTGGGCGGCGGCCCTGGCCGCTTTACCACCCGCTCTACCACACCTATTATCTCGTCTTCCGGGCCCAAGACTATGTCCGGATAGGACTTTACAGGGTTATTGGCCCGCAGGACATACCGCTCTCCCTCTTTAATCAAGTGTTTTACAGTGACTTCCTCCCCCTGGAGAAGGGCCACCACCGTGTCCCCTGGCTGGGCAACCGCTGAGCGCCGCACCCAGACTATGTCTCCGTCGTCTATACCGGCCCCTACCATGCTGTCTCCCCGTACGACCAGGGCATAATCGACCGGTACTCCCTCCAGCACCTCCGTGTATTCCCCGCCCTCCTCCACGGCCAGCTTCGGGAAGCCGGCGGGCACGTCGCCCACCAAGGGCACACGCTGCACCCTGGTCAGAGGCCGCAGGACCGCCAGGGCGCTGCGCCGCTGCGACTCCTTCCTGGCTGCCAGGAGCTGGCGTAAGAAGGTGGCCTGCCTGCTGCCTTCCACACCGTCCGCTTCTTTCGCCTTTCTCAGCTGCTGCTGGATCTCGGTAGGAGTGGGAACGGCTAAGTATACTAGTTCCTCTACACTCGTTTCAAGCAGGCGGGCAAGCACCAGCAAATCCTCCAGGGAGGGCATGCGCCTGCCCTGCTCCCACGATTGCACCGTAGTGGTGGCTTTACCCACCATGGCTGCCAGGCCACGCAGTGATAACCCTAACGCGGTTCTTTTAGCGTAGAGATATTGACCCAGCAGCAAACTGCCGCTGTCTCGCCTCAAATTAATTTCCTCCAGTCTTGATGATTGTTCACCAATGGTGTACACTATTAGTTATCCAAAGAAATAGTTTAGTTAGAGCTTCCATTAAAAAATATATATCAGTACACCAATCGTGTAAAGAAAGGATTTTGCCTTAAAGCCTTAATAGGCTTTCCAGGAGTTAACTCAAACGGATACTATTCAACGCGGCTTGGAGGAAAGAATATGGAGGCCGTCAGTGCCAGCATGTACCTGGGAGGTATAGCTTCCAGGGAAAGCGTGCTCTGCGTTTCCCGAGTACTCGCTACCCGGATAGGAGCCAAACTGGCCGAGCAATGTCTCGTATGGCAGCGGATAACCCTGCGCCTTGGTATGGAGGCCGGTGAAGTGATTGCCTCCAGGCAGTTCCCCAGGGCCCAAAATCCCCAGAACCTTGGCCTGCACCTGGAGGGTATTATTGCTACCCTCAAATGCGCCTCTCCTGTAGAAAGAATCTCCGTTACAGTGGATTGGTTGAGTTCCGCCCCGATTCGACAGTTAACCCTGTTCGACGGAAAAGACTCCGAAAAGGAAGATAGGCTGAATAAGGTCGTTCAGACGGTAGGACGGATGTATAACGCGGGGATCGTCAGAGCCTCCGAGCTGGGTGTTTCCCGGAGGGAGCAAATGCTCGCTTTTTACGATCCATGGAGGCAGAGAATGGCACGTGTCAGCTAGGCTAACAGTAATCTGCAATAACGCCGGGGAGCCCGTACGTTTCAGATGGAGGGGAAAATGGCACCTAATCGAGGAAGTACTGGAAAAGTGGAAGGATAACGGAGAGTGGTGGAAAGGGGAGAGCCCGAAGATGTTCTTCAGGGTTCTGACCACCCGGGGCGTCTGGGAAATTTTCCGGGACCTCGAGAGCAATGAATGGGCACTTTACAGGCGATACGACTAGCGTAAAGGAGATCTCCATGGGTAGGCATAGCTTCGTACATTTGCATACTCATTCTTATTTCTCTTTCCTTGACGGTACCTTCTCTCCGGAAGACCTGGTCAGGCTAGCTGCCGGACTTGAAATGCCCGCTGTAGCCCTCACCGACCACTCCAACGTCTCCGGAGCCGTACGGTTTTACCGGGCTGCCATAAAGGCTGGCATTAAGCCCATCCAGGGAGCGGAAGTAGTCCTCGAAGGCGGGTACCACCTCACCCTGCTGGCTACGGGTCCCCGCGGCTACGCCAACCTGTGCCGCCTCCTCAGCCGCGCCCACCTCTTAAACCCCCGGGGCAACCCGCGGTGTTCCTGGTCTGACCTGGAAAAGTACTACCACGGGCTAATAGCCCTGTCCGGCTGCCGGCAGGGAGAAATACCTTCGCTGGTCCTGAAGAGGAGGTACCTGGAAGCCAGGGAAGCCGCTCTGCGGTATAAGGCCCTGTGGGGCAGACAGTTTTACCTGGAGTTGCAAGATACCCTCTTACCCGGCAACAGGGCGCTTAACAGCGCCCTGTTGCAGCTCGGTGAAACTCTCGACATACCCTTAGTGGTCACTAACAACGTCCATTACATCCGGCAGGAGGACTTTCCTGTCCACGACATTCTTACCTGCGCCCGCTTAGGAATAACCTTAGAAGAAGTCCACCCGGAGAGACCCCTGAATGACGAGAATTACTTTAAATCCAAGGAAGCTATGGCCCAACTCTTTTATTTCTGCCCCCAGGCGCTGCAAAATACCACCAGGATAGCCGAAATGTGCCAGCCCGCCTTGGGGGACGGGCAGGAGCGTTGCCCCAGGTTCCCGGTGCCGGACGGCCGGACGGCGGAGGCCTTCCTGCGGGAGCTGGTATACAGAGGCGCTGCCCACCGCTACGGCCGGATCACTGCGGAGATTAAAGAAAGGCTTGAAAAGGAACTGCAGGTCATATCCCGTCTCGACTTTGCAGACTACTTCCTTGTCACCTGGGACATAGTAAACTACGCCCGCTCCAGAGGTATACGCTGCGCAGGGCGCGGCTCCGCCGGCGCCAGCGCCGTAGCTTATTGTTTAGGCCTTACGGAAGTCGACCCTATTAGTCGGCAGCTGGTGTTTGAACGCTTTATGAGTTTGGAGCGGGCCGAAAGGCCCGACGTGGACCTGGACTTCGATGCGCGCTACCGGGACCAGGTGGCTGCCTACGTGTACCGGAAGTACGGGGCCGAGCACGTGGCCGCCGTGGCTACCTATGTTACGTACCAGGCGCGATCCGCGGTCAGGGATTTGGGCAAGGTCTTGGGGTACTCCCCGGAAGAGATACAAACCCTGGCCAAGACCATGCCCCATATCCCTGCCGACCAGATTCTTCTGGCCCTCGACCACTTTCCAGAACTGCGCCGCGGCCCGTGGAAAGGGGAAAAATACCGCCGACTTTTTGACTTTTGCGCCCGCATAGCCGGATTCCCGCGCTTCCTGGGCACCCATCTCGGCGGGCTAATAGTCACCGGCTGCCCGGTGACGGATATTTCCCCCCTCCAGCTGGCCGCCAAGGGGGTCCGCATATGCCAGTTTGACAGGAACGATGTGGAGGAGCTTTCCCTGATAAAGCTGGACCTCCTTTCTCTTAAGGCCCTCAGCATGCTGGAGGACGCCGCAAAAGAAATCCCTGCTGCAAAGCCGGGCTTCAGCTATGAAAAGATACCTCTGGACGACCCGGTTACCTACCGGCTGCTCAACCGTGGCCAGACGGTAGGTGTTTTCCAGCTGGAGAGCCCGGCCCAGAGGACCCTGCAATCCAGACTCGGGGCCGAAAATATAGAAGACTTGGTAGCCAGCCTAGCCCTTATCCGTCCCGGGCCCATCAGGGGCAATATGGTGGGCCCTTTTGTGGCCCGGCGGCAGGGAAAAGAATCGGTAACCTACCTGCACCCTTCCCTCAAGCCCATACTGGAAAAAACCTACGGCGTGGTCCTCTTTCAGGAGCAGGTCATAGCCATCGCGAGTGAAATTGCCGGCTTCACGCCCGGGGAGGCGGACCGCCTGCGGAAGTTGATGACTCACGCGCGCTCCCTGCAACAGATGCAAGAACTGGGCGAAGAGTTCGTCCGGCGCGCTGTGGCCAGGGGTATCGACGAGAAGACGGCGCGGGAAATCTTCTCCTGCCTGGAGGGGTACGCCAGCTACGGCTTCTGCGAGGCGCACGCGGCAGCCTTCGCCACCACCGCTTACTGGACCGCCTACCTTTCGGCGCATTACCCGGCCCACTTTTTTGCCGCCCTCCTCAACAACCAGCCCATGGGGTATTACTCTCCGGCCACCTTAGCCAACGAGGCCAGGACAAGAGGCATAAGATTCCTCCCGCCAGACATTAATATGAGCGGCGACAGGTTCACTGTGGAAGGCGGGGCCATACGCGTCCCCTTAACTCAAGTAAAGGGGATGCGGAGACACACCCTGGATACCATACTGGCGGCCCGGCGGGAAAGACCCTTTACTTCCCTGCGGGACTTTTGCCTGCGGACCCGTGCGGAGCGCGACACCTTGGAAAACCTCATCCTCTGTGGAGCCTTCGACACTCTACACCCCAACCGGAGGGCCCTCCTGGCCTGGCTACCGGAAATACTGTGTAGCTCCTCACTGCAACTTTCGCTGGAGCTGGGGCCGCCGCCCGGAATACCAGACTTTTCTCCTGAAGAAAAATATACCCTCGAATACCAGGTGCTAGGCCTGGAGATAGAACGGCACTACATGAGCTTCTGGCGGGAAAGGTTGTCCAGGGAAGGGTACGTCACCGCCCGGGAGTTGCGTAAAACCCCGGGCGGCAAGCTGGTCAGAACAGCAGGAATACCTGTAAGGCCCCACCGGCCGCCCACCAAAAGCGGCAGAACAGTGGTCTTTTTCTCCCTGGAGGATGAAACAGGATTGGTGGATGTTACGGTGTTTGAAGATGTCTATCAAAAATGCGGCCACCTACTGTTCGGGCCGGAGGTGGCCCCGCTCCGGGTCGCAGGCAGGGTACAGCGCACAGGTGGTGGTGTGACTTTGATAGCCAGGGAGCTGGCCGTTCTTTGAAGGGTTCAGGCCGGGGATTGCCCGCCGGCTAACCGATAGTTTGGCCTACCGTTCCCTGCGAGTCAATCTCCTTTTAAGAGCAGTAGAAACCAGCAATCCTTTTAAAGGAATAATGCGCTATAATGGTTACAAGATCTAAGAACATAGTCAAACTCGGCGAGGGAGCCCCAACAATGAAAGTTCCAGCTTATGTCTACCGCGCAGTTAAAATCTTACAAAAAGCGGGGTATCAGGCCTGGCTGGTAGGTGGAGCTTTAAGAGACTTTTGGCTGGGACTGGAGCCCAAGGATTGGGATATTGCTACTGAGGCAATGCCCGGCCAAGTAATGACCATGTTTGACAAAGCCATTCCTACCGGCCTTCAGTTTGGTACGGTAACGGTCTTGATAGACGATAATCCTATTGAAGTAACCACTTTCCGCAAGGAAGCACAGTATAATGCAAAACGCAAGCCAGAAAAAATAGAGCTGGGGGTAACCCTGGAAGAAGATCTCTCACGGCGCGATTTTACCGTCAACGCTTTAGCTTATGACCCGATACAAGAAAAATGGTTCGATCCTTACGGAGTTATTCCCCAGCTTTTAGCCAAACAATTGGAAATAAAAGCGGTAGGTAACCCGGAAGAGCGGTTCGAAGAGGATCCTTTAAGAATGCTGCGGGCCTTTTACCTTATGGCCCGGGCCGGAGCCGCTGGCGCCAGAGTTTGCTGGGATCAACCTACTTTAAAAGCCATAACCCTAAGCCGTCAAAAAATCCTCCGAGTCTCTGCTGAACGCGTTCGGGACGAGATGACCAAAATCTTGCTCGGCCCCAATCCTGACGAGTGTCTAAGAGATATGCAGGAAACCGGCCTTTTAGAAGTAATCTTACCTGAGGTAAGCCAAAATAAAGGGGTCATCCAGGGAAACCGGCACTATAAGCTGGATGTATTTGAGCACATCTTAGAAGCTGTAAAAATAATTAAACCTTCTCCGGTCTTACGCTGGACAGCCCTGCTCCATGATATAGGAAAATATTGCTGCCGAATAGAAACCGAAGATGCTATTCATTTCTACAGTCACGAAAAAGTGAGCGTTAGCCTGGCCCAAAACATCCTGGAACGCCTCCGCTTCAGCAGGGATTTCCAGGAGAGAGTCATTCATTTAATCGCCCATCATATGTTCACTTATCCCACAACGGAGGCGGGTATTCGGCGCTTTTTGCGGCGCATAGGTCCGGACCTGATCGAAGATATCCTGGAACTCCGCCGGGCGGACATCCTGGCCACCTCACCGGAGGCAACAACACTGCCTCTCGATTATTTCCGGTGGCGCCTGGCGGAAATACAAAATCAAAAGTTAGCCTTTGGCCTTAAAGACCTGGCCATTAATGGCCACGACGTCATGGAGCACTTAAATCTAACTCCCGGACCCAAAGTGGGGGAAGCTTTAAATTACCTCCTCGAGCGCGTGCTTGACGAGCCTGCCCTTAACACCCGGGAAACCCTTCTAGGAGACTGTTGACCAAAACGGTTCAAGGATAACGAAATTTTAGGACACTCAAGGTAAATACCACTAATTAC